>JAJYAH010000612.1 GCA_021779635.1 Pseudomonadota bacterium
GCCATGATCTGCACCGCCCACAACCTCCTGAAGCTGTTCACCCTCGTAAACGCCGCCTGAGCCGGCTAACTTGCCAATAAATGCCCGTCGTAACGCCTATCTGGACGGGCTCCTAGTGCGGCCTTTTCGTAAGGCATGCCTCATGAATGATGCTGCGTTCACGATCTCACGCGACCGGATTGTTTTCGAGATGGCGCATCGGGTGGCGACCTATTGTACGCGATCTTGTGCGAATGCGCCCCGCTGGGTGACTTCCTTCTTCGGAAGCACGCGCCGCGCTGCAATATCGGGGGAGGCATCCGACACGGCGAAGAAGATGATGATTTCCCGACATGGCTCGCACTGGAAAGCGCGGTCGTATTCCTTCATAGGTTGTTCGCAGGCTGGGCACAGAGGTGTCATCGCGCAATGGGAACGCCTGAAACAGCCAATAGTTTCTGCTTGGCTCAGGGAAGTTTGATTGCAGACCACCGAGGCGGGTAAGAAATCCCCCTCTCGGAGTCCGCCAACTGCGGCCGCCTTACTTGGGCGCGTTGAGCCCGCTGTCTTGCCATCGTGTCTTTGCCGATTTCATCGGGTCCTCGACCAGCAGCGTTTGGACGTTCTCGCACTTCGAGCATTCGAAGGTCAGCAGATCCGAATGGGAAGGACCAGATTTGATCCCCGCCAGCATCATGCGGCCCTGACATTTTGGGCAGCGCGGCCGTTCACTGGGACGCAATGATGAGTACAAATGGCTGTAGGCTTGAGGCATGCGGTGCTCCTGCGATGCGCAAAATCGATTGCGTTGCTACGGTAATGGTTAACGCCAGCACGGCCCTTTCGATCTCGTCAGCGGTCATGCGTAGACGCGGCTTGGTATGTTCCATCAGCATCGACTTGATGTTTGCTTCTTGGAATCTTTCGATATATCCGCAAGTCGACCATGCCGGGACTAGCCCAATCGTTTGGCTAAAACTACTCCAGCCCTCTACAAAGCAAATTAAGAACTTTTTTAGTCCCAATGTCTCAGCCACCGCGAAACGCTAAGGCCGGGGACGCTGCCGCGAGCGCTACTGCCAGACAGGCAGCTCCGATTGATCTGGATTTCATAACTGTCTCCGTCGTTACGAATTGCGAACACTATGAGGTCCCGGAGGTTCCGAGACATTTCATTTCTAAAGAATTCTTTAGCCGGTGAATGAAGTCAGCTGCTTCGAACGCGACAACCGACACGGAGGTTCAATGCGATCTGTCTTGTTGCTTAGCGATTTGCAAGACAGCAGACAAACTGATGCGCCTGCTACCGAAACGCTTTCTGATTTCGGGACCCAAGCGATTTCGCACAAGGGCCGATCAATGAATGCGGACACAGTTCGCCGACAGCCTAACGCAACTTGAAAAACGCTGACCGCATTTGCGGCCGCTATGCAGGCGCCGAACGCCTCACAAGGCGCAAGGCTTGCATTGTCAGCCGGCTTGCGGCCTCGAATGCCGCGGCCGGCGGCTCGATCAGGAGACCCTTGTAGATGATCCATACGCTTGCCGCGAGTGTGCTCACGAGAACGCCATACTGGATCGGGATGGCTTCAAAAGAGTTCGCCGCTGTTACCGAACAGGCGAAGCCCGCCGCGCGCACCGCAAATACCAGCAGTATCGAACATCCCGTCGAAAAATTACGGCTCTGTCGCGTCGTTCGAGGACTTCCCAGAAAAGCGAAGGTGACGGCTACAAACACGAATGCATAAAGCGGCGCGGCAAGGCGATCATGCAACTCGGCGCGGTACTGACCCGGCGTATGAATGAAAATCGGGTCATCGGTCGGCGGCCAGATCAACTCCCAGATATAGCGCTCGTGGATGCCGTACGTGACTTCCTTGTTGTGACTGGTGAACGTTGACATGTCGAAGGCATAGCGGCGGAATGCGACCAGCGCGGGCGCCGATTTGTTGACCTCAAAACGCTCGAGATGCCCATCCTCGAGAATCAGAAACGACCCCTCATTGTTTTTCACCACCGTGCCATGGTCGGCGATGATGCTGACCCGCTCTTTCGGATCGCGGCGGTCGTCAATGAAAATACCGAGGATCTGGCCCCCGGGCTGCCGTTCCCGAATCCGGATGATGAGGTCCTGGCTAAGTTGCGCGAAGCGTCCGGGCTGCAGAACATTCGTCAAGACATCCGCAGTGATCTCGGCGCTCCATCCGTTGGCGCGCCTCACGCTCTCCGGAGCGAGATAAAAGCCGATGAAGGCCACCAGGATCGCCACGGCGAAGGTGGCGTAGAGAAACGGCATGAAAAGCCGCAGCGGCGACAGCCCCGCCGCGTTCATCACGATGATTTCCGAATCGGTGGCAAGCTTGGTCAGGGTGTGCGACACCGCGATCATCAATGCGATCGGCGCGATGATCAAAACCAGCACGGGGATGGCCATGCTGGTGATGCCGAGGAAAGTCAGGATCGTCTGCCCCTGGCTCGTCATCAGATCGATGGCGCGCAGCGCCTGCGTGATCCAGATGACGCCCGTCAAGGTCACGACAACGATCGCAAAAGACGTCAGCGTCGTGCGCAAGATATAGCGATCTATCGCAGTCATTTTCATCGCGTTACCGTATCAAACCCACCAACTGGTGAATACCGAATTCAAGTGAATTCGGCGGTCCGCTCCGGCCCATGCGAAACCGGACCCGCCCCCGCGCCATGGGCAGGCCGCGAACGGGCGGCGCGACGATCGCCGCGCAGGACATCGGGGCAGCTCGCGGAAATTCGGAAAACGGACCGATCCGGTTGCGATCGGGCGGCGCACACTGGAGGATGCGGAAACCACGCCGGCGTCAGTCCGGCTGAGGCCGTGCTGACCAAAATCAGCGCCCTGAGCACGCGCGATTGTGCCTCATTAGACACACAGCCCGATCTTTCGAATGCGCATCGCCGTCTGACGATCCCGGAACACACAAGTGTCACGCCACTGTCATGGAGGAACAATAATCCAAGGCATGCAGGTTGCCCCGTGTTGCAGAACGGTCACTACGCGGAGCAAATCTGTTGAGTCTGGCTCGTTTTCGTCTGCTCCCGCGATTCGTGTTGTACGTCTGTATTAATGCACTGTTACCGCAGGGGAGAACGGCAAGCGAGAGCGGGACAAGCGCCCAAACGGCGCGCCCAGCGAAATGGCCAAATTGGGGTTGGCGCTCAACTGAGTGCTCGACAAATTAAAGGGGTAAATCTGTGAAAAACTTCGGAAAAATTCTCCTGGCATCCACTGCGGTGATCGCGCTCGGTGGCGCGGCAAACGCCGCGGATCTGCCGGCCTACACCAAAGCGCCGCCGCTTACGCCTGCGCCTCCGCTGGTGTCGTGCACCAGCGCCGTTCAGTTCATCGTCACCGATTGCCCGCTGACCTATTACGGCATCACGGTATACGGCACCGTCGACGTGGGCGGCGGCTATGAAAGCCACGGTACGCCGTATAACAAGAACATCATTACCGGCGTCGAGGAACTGATCCAGAAGAACAGCAATCATGGCGGGTGGTTTGCAACCCCCAACGGCCTCTCCCAGTCGAACATCGGCATCAAGGGTGTCGAACAGATTACCCCCGGCTTCAACTTCGTCTTCGATCTGAATTTCGGGTTTAACCCCGAATCCATGACCGCGGCCAACGGCGTGAGATCGATTTTCGACAACAACGGCATCCCACTCGCCTCGCAAAGCTCGAACGCCGACTCGAGCCGCGCCGGCCAGTTCTATAACGGCGCGGGCTACGCCGGCTTCAGCTCGTCGACCTTCGGCACTTTGACCTTCGGCCGGCAAAACTCGCTCGAACTCGACGGCGTCAATGCCTATGACCCGATGGGCGGCTCTTATGCTTTCTCGGTGATCGGCTGGCAGGGAACCGCCGTCGGCGGTGGTCGTACTGAAGACGCCCGAATTTCGACGGCCCTCAAATATCGCGTTGACGTCGGCGACAACTGGTTCCGCCTGGGAGCCGACTATCAGGTCGGCGGCTACGACCAGAATAACGCCCAGCAGGGCGCATGGGCCGCCCAGATCGGCAAGGACATCAACCTCGGCGCGTATGGCAAACTTTCGCTCGACGCGATTTACAACGATGTCAAGGGCGGTATTACGTCAACAGCGCTGGCGGCGGGTTCGGCCGGGTACGCCCTTAATCCGCTCTCGATGGGAGCCACGATCTCCGACGACACCAGCTGGATGCTGCTGGCCAAGTATACCTATCACCAGCTGAGATTGTACGGCGGTTATGAATACATCACCTTCGCAAATCCGAGCAGTCCGGTGACGACGGCTTTTGACAACATCGGCGGGTTCCTGGTGCTGCCCGCCAATATCTCTCAGGCGAGCTACGTCCACGACGAGCATCTGCAAATCAGCTGGACCGGCGTGCGATACGCCTTCACTCCCACCGTCGATGCCGGCGTCGCGTACTACCACTACGATCAAAACAGCTACGGCAAGACGTTCTGCACCACCGCCGCGGCAGGGACATGCTCCGGCCAGTTGAACGCGGTTTCGTTCGACGTCGATTGGCAGTTCGCCAAGAAGTTCGACCTCTACGCCGGCATGATGTACTCGTCTGTCGCGAATGGTCTGGCGAACGGCTATCTGTTCAGGAACAACTACGCTCCGACGGCAGGCCTGCGTTTCCGGTTCTGACGGTCGACGGGCGCAGCACGCCCCTCTCCGCCGGCTCAAATCGCCGGATATTGAAAACGAGAATCAGGAGGCCGCCCACCGGGCGGCCTCCTTCGTTCAGAGCCCGCATCATAAATTGCTCCGTGCTGCCCTC
>JAJYAH010000613.1 GCA_021779635.1 Pseudomonadota bacterium
CCTCGCTCCCGGTCACCGCCATGATATCGACCAGGATACGCAGGGTTGCGGTCAGGTTGACACCGCTGCCCAGCAGGACGCCGAGATTGCGGCAGAAAAGACTTGTGCGATAGAACAGAAAGACGCCGGCGATCCCCGGGACGCGGGAGATCGCGCTCATGACCAACGCGCCGGTGCCGGGCCGGCGCAACAGCCACCAGGTGCCGGCCATCGTCGCCGCAGAGGTGAGCAATGCCCCGGTCGCATTGGCCCGCAGGAAATCCGACAACCTGATGAAGGCGCTCAGCGCGGTGTCTGACTTTGCGCCGAAGTCCTGCAGCACCGATGAAAATTGCGGCAGCACGAACAGAATAAAGAACAGCATGACGCAGGCGGCTGCGATCAGCACGAAGATCGGATATTGCATCGCATCCGTGAGCTTGCGGCGCATCTGTTCGGATCGCGCCCGTTCCGTTCCCAGCAGGTCGAGCACCTGGTCGAGCGTACCCGAGACTTCGCCGACGCGAACCAGCGCGGCGTACATCGGGGGAAACAGCACCGGATGACTGGCAACCGCATCCGCCAGACTTTCTCCGCTGAGCAGCGCCGCGCGCAGCTTGCCGACCACCGGACGCAAACGGCCGAGATCGGCATCGCTGGCCAGCAATTCGAGGGCGTCATCGAGACGTGCGCCCGCCTTCAAGAGCAGCGCCAGATCCCGGGTGAAGGTCGTTACCTCGGCCGCACTCGGCCGGCCGAACAGGCCAAAACCGCTGGAGCCCGCAGCCGTGCGCTTGTCCTCGATCGTCTCGATCGGCAGCAGCCGGAGATATTCGATCCGGCGCGCGACCTCCGCAGGCGTCGGCGCCGACAGCGTGCCGTGCACGATCTCGCCATTTTGCGTCAGGGCCCGATAGCGATAGTTCGGCACGGCTCACCGCATGGTTGTGACGCGGAGAATCTCCGCGGGCGAGGTCAATCCGGCGCGGCATTTCGCGACGCCGTCATCGAGCATCGTCGTCATCCCGGCGCGGATCGCCATCTGGTCGATCTTCAGTCCGTCGGTCTTCTCGCCGATCAGTTCGCGAAGCTCGTTGGACAGCTCAAGAATTTCGAAGACGCCCAGCCGCCCGCGATATCCGAGGCCACCACAGCGCTCGCAACCGCACGGTTCATGCAGCGTCTCGCCGGGACGGAACCCGAACGCGCCGAGCCGGGGGTCTTCGACGAAATCAGCCTCGGTAAGAGTTCTGGGTGATTTGCAACGCTCGCATAGCTGGCGAACCAGCCGTTGCGCAATAACCGCCCGCAACACCGATCGTAGCAGATAACCTTCGACGCCGAGATCGAGCAGGCGCGGTACCGCCGCTGCAGCGGTTTCGGTGTGCAACGTCGTCAGAACCAGATGCCCGGTCAGCGCAGCGTGGACGGCGACATGCGCGGTCTCGGAGTCGCGCACCTCGCCGACCATGATGACGTCGGGATCCTGGCGAACAAACGAGCGCAGCGCAGCCGCGAATGTCAACCCGATCGCCGGCTTGATCTGCGATTGATTGACCCCGGGAATTTCATACTCGACCGGATCCTCGATGGTAAGGATCTTGCGAATTGGCTCGTTCAGGATCGACAGGACGGTTGCCAGCGTCGTGGTCTTGCCGCTGCCGGTCGGACCGGTGATGACGATCATGCCGTGGGGCATCTTCAGCATCCGTCGCAGCGTGGCGTCGTCGGCCGATGAGAAGCCCAATTTTTCGACGACGAGCAGCCCGCGATCCTTCGGCAGGATGCGGATGACGGCGGATTCGCCATATTGGGTCGGCATGATGGCAACGCGAATGTCGACATCCGAACGTCCGGCGCGCAACCGTGCGGCGCCGTCCTGCGGCAGACGACGCTCGGCGATGTTGAGACTGGCGACGATCTTGATGCGGGAAATCACGGCTTGCGGCAACACGCCGGCGGGCGCCGCGACCGGACGCAGCAAGCCGTCGATGCGCATCCGGACCACCAGTCCGGTGTGGAAGGGCTCGATATGAATGTCGCTGGCGCGCAGTTCGACCGCCTTTTCGAGCAGATCGTTGACGGCGCGTACCACGGGCGCGCCGCTGGCGAGATCGCGCAGGCTCTCGATATCATCCTCGCGCGGTTGCGTAGTCCCGCCGCCGCCCATGGCCTCGATGTCGTCTTCACCCAGGCGCTGGCTGAGGACGACCGCCAGATCGTCGAATGCCGCGACCTTGATGACGACGTCCGCGTCGAGCACAATCTGGGCGGCACGCCGTGCTGCCATGTCGGTCGGATCCGCAACCGCAAGCACGGCGGCGCCGTCAGCTGATCGATAGGGAAATACGATCATTTCGCGCAGGAATCGTTGCGAGAACGACGTCACTAGCGGCACCGCGGAGATCATATCCTGCAGCGTCACACGTTCCAGGCCGAGGAAGCGCGCCGCTTCATCCGCGAATTCACTGGCTGAGAGATTGGTAAGTTCCCAAAGCTTGCCTTGACGGCGAACGGAAGGCTGTTGCTCGGCGGCGGCGCCGCGCTCGTCCGACCTCGTCAAATGCTTATTTTGACGCAGATGTTCCACGAACTGCGAAGACAGGTCGGCGGTCATTCGTCTTTCCAGTCGCGACCGAGAGTTAGCGGCAACCGGAAGGTTATTGATCCGAAGTGTGACAGCCGTACGAAGCGCGCCAGAGGAAGGCGGTACAAAAAAATGCCAGCTCAATTCGTCCGCAACATTGCGTTGCAAGTTCCGTCCGATGAATGAATCGTTGATGACGGCTGGAAATAATAATTCCTGTCACACTCCGCCGTTAGATATGCCAGCCGGATCAAAACAGATTGTCACAAACAATCCGCAAGTCCAGAACACAGGTAGAACGGCGGGAACATGGTACGCGTCGGCAAGCTGGGCCGGTACCGAACGATCGGTCGCAGCGCTTGCGCTGCCCTCATTTTACTTTCGATGAGTCTGTTGGTCTCATGTAACTCGGCGACCGTCGGGTCATCAAATGATGGATCCCAGCTTGACATCATGGACAAGGTGCGCTCGCTCGACCTCCTGCCGCATCAGCCGCAGCCAGTAAACGCCGGCACTACGGCATCCGGACAAAGCAGGAGTGGCGGCCGTCCGATGATGTATGAAGGCACGGATGTGACCGCTGTCTCCGATGAGCGGCCGCAACCGACTTCGAGCGGCAGCGGCTTCGATCTCAATTTTGAGAACACCCCGGTCGCAACCGTCGCCAAAGTAGTGCTCGGCGACATCCTAGGGGTCGGCTACACGATCGATCCGCGCGTGCAGGGGACCGTCAGCCTGGTTTCGGTGCGGCCCGTCGCGAAGTCAGACATTGTCTTCGTGCTGGAAAATGCCTTGCGCTTGAGCGGCGTTGTGCTGGTCCGCGATACCGCAGGCTATCGCCTTACACCGCTCGGCGATGCCGTAGGCGCCGGTCATGTCGACGAAGCCGGCGCCAGCCCCGAACCCGGATTCGGCGTGTCGGTGGTACCATTGCAATATGTGTCGGCACAAACGCTGTTGAAACTAATGGACAGCTTTGCCACCAAGGCGGGTACGGTTCGCGCCGACGTGGGGCGAAACCTCCTGCTCATTCAAGGCAGTGGCGCCGAACGCCGCACTGCCGTGGATACTGCGCTGAGCTTCGACGTCGATTGGATGCGTGGACAATCGGTCGGCGTTTTTCCGGTTTCGAGCGGGCCGCCGGCTCCGATCATCACCGAGCTGGAAAAGATCGTCGATTCCGGTGAAAATGGTCTCAGCCAGAACGTTATCAAGTTTCAGCCGATCGCCCGTCTCAACGCCATCATGGTCGTAAGCAAGCGGCCGGAGATGTTGCGCACGGCCGCAACCTGGATCAAGCGGCTCGATCAAGCCGATACTGAAAGAACCAGCGTTCACGTCTACCAGGTGAAATATGGCGATGCGCGCCAGATCGCGCGGGTTCTAACCGACATGTTCATCGGCGGCTCAGGCTCCAGTCTGCTGGACAGCGCCGTCGACCAGGTCGCGCCGGGATCCGGCACCTCCGCGACCTCGAGCGGCGACCGCCTGTCGATGAATAGCAATGCTTCGAATGGCAATGCGTCATCGACGATGAACGGCTTCGGAAATCGCAGCGGAACCGGATCCACGACGCAAGCTGCAGGCGGGAACGGGAAAGGAGGCGGAGCCAACGAGCTCGATAGCGGTCACGGTTCGAGCTCCGGCACCGGCCAGCCTGTACTGCAGGGGGACGTGCGGATCACGCCCGACACCGTCAACAATTCCCTGCTGATCTACGCCGATCAGGCCAATTATCGCATTATCGAGGCCACTCTGTTGCAGGTCGATAGACCGCAGATTCAGGTCGCTATCGACGCGACGATCGCCGAGGTGACGCTAACCAACGACCTGAGCTATGGCGTGCAAAGCTACCTTACCAGCCGGAATGTCGGGCTGAAACCGGACACGGGCTCCATCCTCAATACCCAGGCGACTACCGCGCCGGCCACCACCACCGATCCGACCACTGGAGCGGTTTCGGTGGCGGGGTCGCTGACCAATGCTTTCATCAACCGTGCATTTCCGGGGTTCAACTTCCTGGTCGGTTCTGGAACGCAGCCGACCGCCATTCTCGACGCGCTCCATGCTGTCACCAGCGTCAAGGTATTGTCCAATCCATCTCTCGTGGTGATCAACAACCAGGTTGCCACGCTTCAGGTCGGTGACGCCGTGCCGATCTCCACCGGCAGCGCTACCGTGCTGACGACAAGCAATACGGTCGTGAACACGATCGATTA
>JAJYAH010000614.1 GCA_021779635.1 Pseudomonadota bacterium
GAACCGGGGACGCATCGATATGGCGACGCCGTATCTGCGCGAGGTCTTGCGCTTCATCGGCGTCAGCGATGTTCGGTTCACGCTGATTGGACCGACGGTCGGCCCGGCGGAGCCGGCGCGGCTCGCCCGCGAGACCGCGCACCGCCGGTTGGTCCAGATGGCGGCGGACTTCTGACGGAAGCGCCGGGGCAACAGCCCTGACTTACTTGATCATCTCGATCTGATCGTGACTAAGCACCCAGATGTGGGCCGGCAGGGCGATGAAGTGAGCATCTTCCAGATATTTTCCGTTGGTTTCATCTGGCGCGATCGCCCAGAGCAGGAACTTCCTGATCGCTGTGGCGGTCGCCGCGTCCGCCTGCTTGGTCGAGACGATCGCGTACTCGTAATTGACGAGCGGATAGGCGTTGGCGCCTGGCGCATTGACCAGGGTCAGGCGTTCATCCGGCGGTGTCCGCGGGCTGAGCGATGCGGCCGCCGCCGCTACCGTATCCGGAGACGGTAACAGGAACTCTCCCGAATAGCTCTTCAGCAGCGCAGTGCCGAGGCCAGCCTCGGTAATCTCGGCATGGAAGCTGGTACCGATATAGGTGATCGAGTAGGGGGTCTTCTGAACCGTCTGCAGCACGCCGAGGTTACCCTCCGCGCTCAAGCCGCCCGCTACGGTCGGCCATGCGATCGACGTGCCATAGCCAAGCTTGTCTTCCCAGGACTGGGTGGAAAATGTCAGATATTGGGTGAAGACGAAGGTATCGCCCGATCCCTCGCTGCGACGGACCGGAATGATGTCATTGTGCGGCAGCTTCACGTCCGGATTGAGCGTTGCGATCGACTTGTCGTCCCAGGCGCGGACTTTGCCGGTATAGATGCCCGCCAGCGTCGGACCATCGAGCTTCAAATGCGTGCCGTTGAGGCCAGGCAGGTTATAGTTGACGGTCAGCGCCGAAATCGCCATCGGCACGTTGATGATCAGCGGGCTCTTCCTTGCCTGCGCGTCCGACATGTAGGCGTCCGAGGCGCCGATTTGCACAGCGCCGGAGACGGCCTGCTCGATGCCCGCGCCCGAACCGGTGCTGCCGATGGTAATATGGATGCCGGGATGCGTCTTGGTGTATTCGGCCACCCAGACATTGAATAGCGGGTAGAGCAGGCTCGATCCGGTTTCGGTCAGGTTGATCTCGCCGGCGCGCGCTGCTCCCGTCGGGAGCGTCAACAGCCCGAGCGCGAGTACCGCCGCAACGGCGATGGCGCGTCTGTCGGCGGTGGGCGGATTCACGCAATCGGTCATGCGGATCTCTCCTTGTATGACGGTCAAGATTCAAGTCTTGGGGATAGGCAGCAAAGCGTCGTGGCTGTTCGGCTACCCCTGAGCTGGTGACTTTTCCAACTCGTCGAGGTTCACGCCGGTGGTCTCGATCCTGTACATCCATGTGACCGCGGCGCCTAAAATCGAAACAACGATCAGGCCATAAAGCAGGGCCTGGGTACCGATCGCATCGAGCAGGATGGGGAACAGGAATGCGGTCGCGACAGCCCCGATCTTGGCAAAGGCCGCCGCAAAGCCGGCCCCCTTGCCACGGATGGCCGTGGGGAAGACTTCGCCGGCCAACAGATAGGTTTGCGCGTTCGGCCCGAGGTTGGTCATGAAGTTGAACAGCATGAAGCCGGAAAAGATCAGCAGGGTCTGCGTCCCGCCGGTGAAGTTCGACGACAGCGACGCCAGCAACAGGCCCGCGGCGCAGCCGAAGAAGCCGAGAATCTGCAGCGCAATTCGGCCTACCGTGTCGGCAAGCAGGACGGCGAAGATGATGCCGACGATCAGCAGGCTGGTGATCAGGGCCGCACCCTTGGCGGCCGTGATGTCGTTCGCGATCAGATCGGCGACGCTGCGGGCATGGTCCGAATTCGCACCCACAGCAGCAGCCAGGATCGTGGGCGTGAAGATGCCGATGCCGTAGGTACCGAGGTCCTGTAGGAACCAGGGAACCGAGGCCAGGATCGTGGCGCGCCGGTTGGTCTTGTTGAATAGCGCGGCATAGGTCTGGCTGGACTGAGCGGCCGCCGTCGCCTGCCCGTCGCGCGTCGCGAGCTTGATTTCGCCGGGATATTGCGGCTTGCGCACCAGCAGTTCTTTCACGGCCTGTTCGGCCTTTTCGATCTTGCCTTGGGTGGACAGCCAGTTGGCGCTCTCGACAATGTAGAAGCGGCCGATCGTGACGAGCAGTGCCGGAATGATCGCCGAGGCATACATCCAGCGCCAGGCGCTGATTTCGGGCAAGGTCGAGAGCACGGCGTAGCCGACCGCGGTGCCGGCGAGCGCGCCGACCGCCTGAAAAGCGAAGGCGCCGAGCACCAGTCTGCCGCGTGCGCTGCTGGGAATGCTCTCGGAGATGATCATATGCGCGGTCGGGTAATCGCAACCGAGCGAGAGCCCGATTCCGAACAGACAGATCACGAGGAAGGTGAAGTTGGTGCAGAAAATCAAAGCCACCAGGAACGCCACGAAGATCACCATCTCGGCGACGAACATCGGCTTGCGGCCGAAACGATCCGACAGCCCGCCAAGACCCACCGCGCCGACCAGAATGCCGAACAGGCTCGCGGCGCCGATGATGCCATGCTCGGCGGAGCCGATGTTGAACTCGTTTGACAGCAGAGGAAGCGCGACGCCTGTCATGAAGACGACGAAACCCTCAAAGAATTTGCCTGCGGCGGCCAGCGACCAGATCAGCCATTGCATGCCGGTCATCGGTGCTGACAGCAGATGGGTTCCGTCGGCCCACATCGGCAATTCGTCGATATGGTCCTGAACCGATCTTCCGCGGGTATCCTTGAGCAGTTCGGAGGTTACGGCGGTGTCGACCATGGTTCGACTCTCTTTCCAGCTAAATACCGACAAAAGATCACAAAGATCCGGCGCAAAAGGCGCGCTTGGACGAGCCCGACTGCCGGCCGCTTTGGCGCCGCGTCGCAACCGGCTCTTCACCAACTCTTTCTCTTTGACAGAGTTTGTTACATCCGATGTTGACATCGGAATGACACCCGATGTTTCCGGATATCTAAAAATGCCGGCGAGGAACCGATGCCTGAATGATGGGAGAAGCTGCGACGAAATCGTCGTGTCATTTTGTCTAGAGCGAGATGGCTCTTCGTTGAATCGCCATCTCGCTCTATCTTTTTGTTTGAGCATGATCTTTTCGGAAAACCGGTGCCCGCTTTTCCGGATCATGCTTTTAGAGCGTTTTCCAGCTAAGTGGATACCGGTTCGCGTGAAGGAAACGCGTCAAAATATGGAGATGGAGCTTCCGTTCCGATTCAATCGGAACGGAAGAGGCTCTAGACAAATCCGACCGCGGGCTGGGTCCTTGATGATCAGAGCGAGGTAGAATTTAGTTGATCACAGGGTGATCGTCTCATGGCGCCGGCGTTCGGAGGCTTTCACCACCGCTTCGGTCCTTGTGCGCGCCCCCAATTTTCGGAACAGGGATTCGACATGGAATTTCACGGTGTGCAGAGAGATGTTCAATCGGCGCGCGATCGCCTTGTTGGTCATGCCTTCCGCGAGCGTCACCAGCACTTCGAGTTCGCGCGGAGTTAGAAGTGCGTGACCATCGGTCTCGCGCATCGCGCCGAAGCCGGCATCCATCGCCTCAGGCAAGCGGACGATCAGGCCGGCCGACACCGCCCGTATTGCAGCATCGATCTGGTCCGCGCCGGCATCGCGGGAGAGCATGCCGGGTCGGTCGCCACCGGTGCCTCCGAGAGTGACGACCGGGCGGGTTTCACCCGGTACACAGTCGCCATCCGCGAGCACCACGTCCGCGGCGTCCTCCGCGCCGACGACGATATGCCCGGCCTCGGCGACCACTCGGCTCAAGGCAGTCCGGCGCAGCAAATCCATGGCGTAGATGGCCACGCGCAGCCGCGCCGTTGGCGCCAGTTTTCGTGCCGCTTCGCTCATGTGGCGGGCCGTTCTGCAATCGTCGTCGGCACCGTGATCACCGTACCGCTCCTGATCAGGCGAAGGTCGGCCTTTCGCCCGATGCTGTCGGAACCGAAGTGCCTGGCGATATTCCGGAATCGATGCGTTGACGTGCCATCGACGCTCAGAACGATGTCACCCGCCACAAGGCCTGCTTGCGCCGCGGGGCCGTCGTTAACGACCGACATGACCATCAAGCCGCTGGACTGGCCGGCGGTCTCGCGCAGCGCATCGGGCACCGCGACGGCTTGCAGGGCGACACCGAGCCAGCCGCGCGCGATGCGGCCGTTCTTGAGCAGCAGCGGCACGATGCGTTCAATGGTGGCGGTCGGAATGGCAATGACCTGGCCGCGCGGCCCGAAGGTCGACATGCCGAGACAAGCGCCAGCGGCGTCGAAAACCGGTCCGCCCTCCTCACGGTGGGCAAGGCGAAGATCGAGCACAATACGCCGGTCGATGAGGCCGCCACGGCTTGAATGCCATTCGGCGCCGGCAAGATTGACGAGCCCCAGCCGCGCGCTCGCAGCGCCCGTTCCGTCCGCTCCGATGGCCAGCGCCACTGCGCCGGTATGCGCCTCGCCCGCTGCGATCGAAGGTGACGCTATCGGCTCGGCGAGCCGCAAAATCGCGATATTGGTGGCGGGGTCGCGGCCGGCAATCCTGGCCGTCACGGCCGCGCCGCCCGCCGCGACAAGTTCAAAATCATCCTTTCGCGGCAGCGACTGCTCGGAGACGACGACGATCTCAGGTCGCCACACGATCCCGGTGATATGCCGCCCGTGTGCGAGGCGGACA
>JAJYAH010000615.1 GCA_021779635.1 Pseudomonadota bacterium
CCTACGACCCAGGATCGCCTGCTGCCGCCATGGGCCGGGATCGCCAGCCGCCTCCGCGCGCATCCAACCGGTCTTGCGTTGCTCGTCGCCCAGCAGACCCTCCAGAAACAGGCCTGCGTTCCTCGCAACACGTTCTTGCCCGAATAACGGACGTATCCGCTTCTTCACCTCACGAAGCGATGCAGCCCATAATCCAAGCGTTTCTTCAATCGACGCTGCCTGCGTCCACGATGTTCGAATCATGGTTGCCCATGGATTCAGAAATCTTCAGAAAGGACAACTGTAATGCTAAGGCCTGTGCCGGCGGCGCGTAATTGTCCTGCAGCCACGCCACGACATCCTCCACAAACCGATTGAGCGTATCGCGCCCGCGGGTGGACTTGCCTATCTTGTGCGCCTCGCCCGCAATGATGACCATCGTTCCGTTAAATTCCTGCTTTAAGGCCGGTCGAAGGTGATGCGCAGCACGCGCTTGGCCGGGTAGTCGAAGTTCAGCTTGTCATATTTGGCGTAGCGATCAGACACGATAAATTCTGCCTCATGGTCAGCCCGGCAGTCCTAGAACTGCTTTCGATAGAATGTTGCGCTGAATCTCGTTCGAGCCACCGTAGATCGTGGTCGGTCGGGCCTTGTAGAAGCTGGCCAGAACATCGACGCCGACATTACCGACCTGTAGCGGCCCCAACGTGCTCCCATCGGGTCCCGCCGCCTCGATCATGAGTTCGGTGATCTTCTGAAACGTCTCGGTCACCCAGATCTTGAGCATCGAGACATCCGCGCCCAGCGTCTCGCCCCGCTTGAGCTGATCAGCGAAGCGCGCGTAAAGCGCCGCGTGATCCTCGACATCGAGCGCGACCTCGGCGAACCGGTCACAAAAGACCGGATCGTCGAATCGGCCGTAACCTCGGGCGAAGGTTTCAAGCTGACCAAGCGCGTTCTGAGCCAGATTCGGTGCGCCAATGAACACCCGCTCGAAACTGAGCAGAGATTTGGCCATGGTCCAGCCCTTGTTCAGCTCGCCCACCAGGTTTTCGCACGGGGTGCGGGCATCGTCGAAGAAAACCTCGCAGAACTCAGTCTCGCCCGCCAGGGTGGTGATCGTGCGGACCTCGATGCCCGGCTGGTCCATCGGCACGAGAATGAAACTGATCCCCTGCTGCTTCTTGGGCGCCTTCGGATCGGTGCGCACCAGCATAAAAATATGGGTGGCGTCATGCGCCATCGTGGTCCAGATCTTCTGACCGTTGATGACGAAATCGTCGCCATCGATCACGGCGCTCGTGCGCAGGTTCGCCAGATCGGACCCGGCACCCGGCTCAGAATAGCCCTGGCACCAAATGTCTTTGCAGCTCAGGATGCGGGGCAGCCAGTATGCCTTCTGAGCTTCGGTACCGAACTTGATGATGAGTGGGCCGACCATTTGCACGCCCATGTCGCGGCCCCGGTTGACACCCCAGCGCTGCTGTTCCTCGTAGAAGATAAGCAGCTTGGACGCGCTTAATCCCATGCCGCCATATTCAGTGGGCCAGGCCGGCGCAACCCAACCGTTTGCATGCAGCTTGCGGTGCCAGTGCTCGATCTGGGCAAATCTGGGCCGATGTGGCAGATGGCGCAGCTCTTCGGGATACTCCGTTTCGAAGAACTGGCGCACCTCATGGCGGAAATCGGCATCGCTCATCGCGTTCCAGTCGGTCATTGCGCGGCCACCTCGAATTTGCGGGAATCCAGCCAGCGCCGACGATGATATGCCGCATCGCCCAGCCAGGCGGACAGCACTAGCGCCCGGTTCAGAAACAGACCGACGTCGAATTCGTCGGTGTATCCGACGGCGCCATGCAGCTGGATCGCTTCGCGGGTAATCTTCTTGGCCGCGGTGCAGGCGCGGGCCTTGGCGCGGCTCGCCTGGTGCGCACGCAGGCACGGGTCTTCCGTGGCGTCCATCAGGGCGAGCGCGTCGCGCACGCCCGCTTCGGCCACCTCCTGCATGACATGCATGTCCACCGCGCGATGCTGGATGACTTGGAACGATCCGATCGGTTTGTCGAACTGCTCGCGCGTCTTGATGTAGTCGAGGGTGATCTCGAGCGCTCTGGCGCTGACGCCGACAAGCTCGGCGGCTGCAAGCGCCGTTGTGTCGCTGACGGCGGCTGCGAGAGCCTTTGCGACTGCCGGGCCTTCAGCGAGCAACTCGGCAGGCGCGCCGGACAGGTGTAGCTCGGCCAGCATACTGCCGTCGGACTGACGGCGCTTCTCGATGGAAACCCCCTTGGCGCCGGCATCGACCAAAGCGAGAACCGGTCCGCCGCCGGCCTCCGCCACGACGAGGATGCCACTTGCACCAGCCGCCCCCGCGACCCAGGATTTCGCTCCGGTCAGAGCTCGGTCCGTGAATCGGCAGGACGGGGCGTCGGGGAGGTCGTTGGCGTTACGCTCCTGCCATGCCGTTGCCAAGACCGTCCTGCCGGTCAGGGCCGCGGGCAGAAGCGAATGATCGGGGCAGAGCCGGCGCAAAAGGCCAATTGCGAGCCCGACCGAGGCGACGACAGGTTCGGGCGCGATCACCCGGCCCGCTTCTTCAGCGATGATGCCGGCGGCGGCCAGTCCCATACCGAGGCCGCCGGCCTCTTCGGGCACCGCGGGGCCGAACACGCCGGCCTCGGCCAGTTCCGTCATCACGGCCGCGTCCCAGCCGCCGCCTTCGTCCCTGATCTTGCGCGCCCGCGCCACGCCGCCCGCACGCTCAAACAGCGTGCGCACGCTTTCGCGCAAAAGACGGAGATCGTCCTGATCCTGATGTGAAGCGCCGCTCATTTTTCCTCCGATGGCTGGCGCTTGATCATCACCGGAGTATCGGCAGTGAACACGACCTGTCTCGCGGGATTCATGGCTCTGAGCGTATAGGCCAGCACGCCGCTGTCCGGCTGGCTCTTCGAGGGCGCAACCGAAGTGACTTCCAGCTCGATGTCCAGCGCCTCGCCGGGCCGCATGGGCAGGGGCCATCTCAGCGAATCGAAACCCAACCCGCCGATATTGACGACCCCGGGCATCATTTCGTGCATGATCGGTTTGAACGCCCGCAGCGTCGTCTGAAAGCCCGAGGTGATCAGGTTGCCGTGAATGCCGGTAGCGTAGGCCTCGTCGGTATGCAGCCGCTGCGGGTCCCATTCCTGGGCAAAGGCAATGATCTCCTCCTTGCTCAGCGGCGGGGCGCGGAACCTGTAGATCTGGCCCGGCTGGAAATCTTCGAGATACTTCATGAGGCCTCGCCCGCTGCCGCAAACCCAGCATCCACCCCTTCGGCGCTGCGCGAGATGCGCTCGCGATTGAATTGTTCGAGCTTGGGATAGGCCTTCTTGAACACGCGCAGGAATTCCTCCATCGGCGCGTCAAGGTAAAGCCCGCGATCGTTCGTATATTCCATGTGCCGCTGATTCTTGGCGTTGAACTCATGAAAGAGCGCGTCGCTCCTGCCGTCGAAGACAAGCGGCTTGACCCCGAACCGCTCGCAAAGCTCCATATTGAACGCGGGCGTGATCTTGTAAGCCTTGCGGTCGAGCCAGAGCTGCACGTAGCCGTGATAGACAAACAGGTCGGTGCCCATCAGCTCCTGCAGCTTGGGTGTGTTCAGGTGGTTGCGCACATCGGCGAATCCCAGCGCTGCGGGAATGCCGGCCGCGCGCAGGCAGGCCGCCAGCAGGATCGCCTTGGGCACGCAAAATGCGGCGTCCGCCCCGGCGATGCTGCTGGCGCGGTAGGCGTCGGCATCCAGGGCGAAGGTGTAGGGATCATAGCGGATGCCGTCCCGCACCGCTTCGAACAGGCGGATCGCCTTGTCGGTCTGGGATGCATCGTCGGGTAGATCGCGCAAGGCCCGAGCGACGAACTGCTGGACCTCGGGGCTATCGCTGTCGACGTAATACGTGGGCGCGACGTATCTTGCGGCCTCTTCCGAAAGTTCTTTTTGGGAGTTCGTCACTACAATCACCTTCTGGAAGGAGAAATTCTAACGTCTGTTAGAATAGTGGGCCGCCTTGGCAGCGTCAATGTTCTTGGCGGCATCTCTCATGGGCGGCCAGTCCGACATCGCAGTTGTGGCGGCCCAGATCGGCCTCGTCCAGGGAGGGCGGCGCGCGAAAGGCCAGCGCGATCGGTATCGGCAGGGCGGCACGCGCCTGTCAGGGCTGGCTCTATCTGGCCACCGGCATGGACCTTTACAGCCGCGGGATTGTCGGCTGGGCGATGGCCGATCATTCGCGCACCGAACTGCCGTTGGCCGCGTTGCGGATGGCTATGGCGGCAAAACAACCTGGCCCCGGCCTAATCCACCATTCTGATCGGGGTGTTCAAGGCGGATTCAACTGGTTGTCGCAACACTCCAGCAAAAGAGGTTGCGATGAAGAGATACAGGCGGCGTTCGGATCGGTGTGAGCGAGCAGCTTTGCGATCGCCAGGCCGGCCTCCAGAGGCACAGCGAAAGAATTGCAGACAGTTCTGGACGGCGATTGCCTCGGGGCGCTCGAGCGAGGATGCTGCAGACGACCCGAAGCACCGGCCTATTTCACCAGGCGGTGACGTTCTGTTCCTCGTAGACGCGAACGCGCAGCCGATTGCGGTGGAACGGACGGTTGGACCCAGGCCCTCGAGATTCTATGCGCTCGACGCCGACGAGCGCCTCGTCGCCTACGTCCGGCGGTTGCAGGAAGCCGAAGACGAGGCTTGCCGCAACCTTTACGCGGGTGACCGCTGAGCTTGCCGAGCGGTGGAGAGCGCCAAA
>JAJYAH010000616.1 GCA_021779635.1 Pseudomonadota bacterium
GGTGAGCAATATCTTCAGCCCCTCGGATGTGGAGGGGGTCTACGGGGCCGGCGGCGCGGGTGCCGCGGTCGGTGTCGGCGTTCAGGCGATCGTATTGACCAACGGCCGAGGCGCCGTCCTGGAGCTCAGCGGCCGGCAGACCGGACTAATGGTCAATGCCGATTTGAGCGGATTGGCCATCTCACTCCTGCGGTAGTTCGCTACGCCAATCTTTGACGGCCGCCAACTTCGGCAATTCTCGTCCGGCAATGTGACTTGGCTCACAGGGCTCGCACGCGGGGTGAGCTAACCAAGCCAAACCGGCTCCATCCTGGGGCCGAGATTTGGAGGTCGCAAATGGCTGCCATCACAAAAGCTCTCGCCCGCGCTTTTCCCGCGAGGGCGACCGAAGCCGACATTCTCGAACAGCTGGCACTGTTGTGCGGCGCCGGCCTGCTGGTATCAGTGCTGGTAATGACCTACGGCGTCGATCTCAGCCCCGGCTTTTTCTAAAGCCCTTTCCGGTCCCGGACACCTTGCTCAGGGCCCGGGATTTTCGAGTGGGCTTGATCCTCGCAATGTCGCGCCGGCCGCCCTTGATCATGTCGGCCAGCGTCACGCTATCCAGCACGTCGGAAATTGCGTCGCGAACTTTCGTCATCATCAGGCGCACGCTGCAGGCCTTGACGTCGCGGCAATCCCGGCACGGCTGATAGGCGGTGCGGCTCGCACAGGCGATCGGCGCAAGCGGGCCGTCAATGGTGCGGATCACATGGCCGATCCGGATCTCGCTCGGGGCCCGCGCGAGCCGGTAGCCGCCGCCAGGCCCCTTTTGGCTTTGCACGATGCCGGCATTGCGCAACTCGCCGAGAATGGCGTCAAGAAACTTCTTCGGGATGCCGTTCGTCTCGGCGATGTCGATCGCCTGGGTCGTCGCCTGCGAATCGAGCGCTGCGAGGTGCGCTAGTGCCTTGAGGCTGTATTTTCCCTTTGCCGTGAGCATTTTTTCAGCCTGTGATAAGGTCGAATAACCTACAAATATCATAGACCATAACACGGCCGCTTAAAGCAAAACCTCAATTTGTACCCTGACTACTCATCGCCCGGGTGGTGGCGGCCGCCATGCGAGATCATCGGACCACACGTAGATCGTGATGGCCGCCAGGCACAGGACGATGCCGATCCAGAATATCGGCGAATGATGGATGCGTCGCCAGTCGCGTGGAGGCGTAGCGGGTTTCATTCGATCACCTCATCGACCCTCTTTTGGTATCTCTTGTTTTGGTAGTTCCTGGGTCACCGCGTCGCTGACGCTGCGCCAGATCTGATCCTTCAGGGCCGTCAACGGCGGGGACGGCAACGTCGCCGGCGGCTCGGTTCGCTTGACGCCGTCGACGACGAGACTGGCGATATCAATTTCCCCGTCGGTATAATAGGGGTCACCCCCGCCGTTCCGGCCGAACAGGGTTGGACCAATTCCTGAAATCTGGAACAAGGCTTCAACCATCCCCGCCTCGCGCAAATCCCGCATCAACAGGTCGCGCTCGGCATCGATATCCGGACCGATGTGATGGGTGACCTGCCCCGTATAATGGCTCAAGCCTACGCCGCGGTCGAACGTCACCGCACCTAGCCAGACCGGACGGCCGCTCGTCCCCTTGTCAAGGACCTGCCACAAACGGACGTGATGTCGCCGGTCGGCGCTGCGGCCATCCGGCTTTTCGAAAGCGAGCTGTTCCTTTTTCCCTTGGTAATAGAGGGAGCTCACCGGCGCGTCGTGGTAGGGCCGGTCAAGCACCACGCTGCCGACGATCTCGATACTCGTGCGCAGGGTGATGGGGTCGGCCGGAAACCAGCGGGCCGCGTTCATGGCGCGGAGGATATCATCCCGGCTGCCAACGAGCCCGACGTTGAGCGGATCACCCGGAATGCCTGTCCCGGTACGCGTCACCATCGGCAGCGAGGCGAGCCCCGGTTCATGCTCGTGGTGGCTCCAAAGGGCGGGGAGCACGACATAAGCCAGCAGGAAATAGACGATCGCCACGGCCGCGAAATCGAACAGCCATTGTCGCCTGATTGCAAGCAGCTTCATTCAAATGCTCTTCGTCAGAGACTTCACGGGCCAACAGGCCATTCGAACTCAGCGACACGCGTCTTTGCAAGAGAAAGAAGAAGCTGAGCCAAGTGTGCCACGGGATTTACTGGTCCCGCCAGCGGTGGGATTGTGCCAAGCTTGGCGGATGGAAAACATCATGCCGTCGGTTCGTGAGTATTGGTTCAAGGTTTCCCGGATCGCAAAAACCTTCCCGGCGAGGCCCCGATGAAGAACGGACTTTATTCTGTTCATATCCAGATGCTCGACGGCGTGAGGGGCCGGGCCAGCGGTGTGATCGTCGTCAGGGATGGCGTGATTCTCGGCGGCGACCCTTATTTCTGGTCGGTTGGCACCTACACGGTCGGGAATGGAACCTGGAAGGGCGATCTCGTCACCAATCAGCACACGCCCTATCGCGACAGCATGGCCCGCCCGGTTTTCGGCGGCCGGGAGGTCACGACAGGGTTTTCCGGAACATTTCGCGACGATCAATCGGAAGTTTTCGGAACATCGCTGGTGGGCAGCCGAAGCATCAGTTTTCGCGCGACATTGCGGCGGTTAGCAGATATTTGATGGCGTCCCGGTCTGCGCCGCTGTAAAAGCCGCTGCTGGTCCTGCAAGCGCTGATATGTTTGCGCAGGCGCCCGCGAAATCAATCGTCCCACGGCAAACCATGAAAGCGACAAGGCCCGTTCAATGAGTGGATTCAAGGAACCCAGCTTCGCAGACCGGCAGAAGGCGGCGCAGGAGGCGAGGCAAAACATCCTCAACAAGTTTCGCGCCAAACCGGGCCTCGACGATCCTGCGGTGATGAAGCGACAGGCCGAGCGCGAGGCCCTGGCCGCCGAGCGCGCCAAGGCGCGGCTGGCGCGCGAAGCCGCCAAGGCTGAGCAGAAGGCCCGCGAGGCGGAGGCCGCGGCACAGGCGGCCGCCGAGCTCGCGCGCGAAAAGGAAGAAGCTGCTGCCCGGGAAATAGCGCTTGAGGCCGAACGCAAGGCCGCGCGCGACGCCCGCTATGCAGCGCGCAAGAAGAAACGAAAATAGCTGTCAGCTTCGAGCGACGTTACGTCCAAGAACGAAACCCTGATCACTTCGCCGCCCGCTTGCTCGCATTGATCGCGGAGGCGACGCGGCTGACCGGCGGCCGACCGATCAGACCGCTGATCCCGTTGGTGGCCGCCACCAATTTGGTCATGTCGACCCCGGTGGCGATGCCCATGCCTTCCAGCATGTAAACCACGTCCTCGGTCGCGACGTTGCCGGTTGCACCGCGCGCATAGGGGCAGCCACCGAGACCGCCAGCCGCCGAATCGATCACGCGTGCGCCCTCCTCCATACCTGCATAGAGATTGGCCAGCGCCTGGCCGTAGGTATCGTGGAAGTGCATCGCAAGTTTGGCCATCGGCACGACGCCGGCCACGGCGCGCAACAGACGCCGGGTCTTCACTGGCGTCCCGACGCCAATCGTGTCACCGAGCGAGATTTCATAACAACCGAGATCCCACAACGCCTGCGCGACGTCCACGACCGCCCGCGGCAGCACCTCGCCGTCATAGGGGCAACCCAACACGCAGGAGACATAGCCGCGCACTTTGATGCCATCCGCCCTGGCGCGGTCGATGACCGGCTTGAAGCGCTCGATCGACTCGGCCACCGAGCAATTGATGTTGGCGCGCGACAGACCTTCCGAGGCCGAAGCAAACACCGCGATCACCTTGGCGCCGGCCGCGCGCGCTGCCTCGTAGCCCTTTTCATTCGGCACCAGCACGTGGAACTCGCCCGCGAGATGGCCGATACCGCGCAGCACCTGGTCCGAATTCATCATTTGCGGGATCGCTTTCGGCGACACAAAGGCCCCGACCTCGACCGTGTGAAGGCCGGCCCCGACCAACGCCTCGATAAAGGCAATGCGGTCCGCGACGCTGACCGGTGTCTTTTCGTTTTGCAGGCCGTCGCGCGGCCCAACCTCGACGATGCGAACCTGATCGCTCATGCTGGACTCATCCGGCAGCCGGCTCGACCTCGGCGAGCTCGACGCCTTCCTGCACGATATCGCCGACCTTGCATTTGATCGTTTTCAGCACACCCGCGAACGGCGCGCGCAGGGTTTGCTCCATCTTCATCACTTCCAGGGTGAGAATCGGCGCGCCCTTCTCAAGCGTGGCACCCTCCTCGGCCAGCAACGCCACGACGGTACCCGGCAAGGGTGCCACGATTTTGTCTTCGCCGACCTGTTCCTCGTCGTCGCCGCCGAACGGATCGATCCAGTGCAGATCGATGCGGCCGTTGCGCGTCCGCAAATAGAGTTCGTGCCCTTCGATCACGGATACAACCCGCGATATGACGCCATCGAGGGTCAAATCGATTTCGCCTTCGGCGTTGACCGAGTAAGCAAAAGCAAACTCCCGTTCACCGACCGTCAGGGTCGAAGATCCAACGCCATAATGCAGCGTCACCTTGTGCTCGGCGCTCTGGCCGTGGCGGAAGGAAAACGCCCGTTGCCGCCGACCGACCGGCATCCAGCCGAAGGTTCGCCACGGTGAGTGCGCGTCGCTGCCCGCTGCGGTCTTTTCGTCGGCCAGGATGGCGGCCACGGCGGCGCAGAGCTCAAGCTCGCCGGCTTCGTTCGACCCCGCCGTCAGGTTGTTCAGCTCACGCTCGATGAAGCCGGTGTCGATGGCATTGGCGCGCACGTCCGG
>JAJYAH010000617.1 GCA_021779635.1 Pseudomonadota bacterium
TCGCCGGCTGACATCATCATCACCCTGCCAGGGGTGCGCGGCGCGTCCATCTTGGACTTTTCGGCGTTTGGAATTTCGGCCTTTGAGGCATCGGCCTTGGGAGCATCTGCGCTGGAAGCATCCGCCTTGGAAGTATCGGGCTTGTCGGCGTCAGCCTTTTCCAAAAGAACCTTCAGCGGGTCCACCTCGGGCCTTTCGCCAGAGAAACCCTGCTCGGGCACCAGCTTCGGAGAATCGACGCTGGTCGATCCATCCGTCGATCCTTCCACCGACCCCTGCATCGAGGCGGCGGCGGGCTCGCCCTGTGCATCGGATGAATTGGGAGTGGCCGGTCCGACGAAACCGGGTTCACCGCTGGTTGGCTCGGCCTTTTGCTCGTTCACGTTCAATTCTCCAGTAAAGATTGACTATTTGGTAACTTTCATTGCTTGCGAAATCGTTACCGGCCGCGGGCTTACGAAAATTTTAGGAAGTCATCCGGCCCGGTTCTGATCCGCAAGCGACGCAGCGGCGGTCCTGGCCTGGCGCATGCTGCTCTGCGGTATGGTTTGACGGCCCCGATCTGTCGTTTGCGTGGCCGGATTTCCCGACTAACATGGGGCGCGGTCCAGCCAGAAGGCGGGGAGCTCCATGGCCATCGAAAAATGCATCAACGACTTTGATGTGGGCGACGTCATTTTCGAGGAAGGCTCGAGCGGACGCGAGTTGTTCGTGGTGATCGAAGGCAAGATCGAGATCGCCAAGATCAGCAGCGCCGGCAAGACCGTCATCGTAACCCTCGGCAAGGGCGAATTCTTCGGAGAGATGGCGGTCATCGACGGCTCGTCCCGCTCGGCAACCGCGATCGCCGCCGCGCCGAACACCCGCGTGATGCGGATCAATCACGCCCGCTTCGTCTATCTGGTCAGCCAGCAGCCGGCGTTCGCGCTGATGATCATGGATGCCCTGAGCAAGCGGCTGCGGGCATCCAATGCCGTCACCTTCAGGGCGGCCACCCCATGAGCGACCGCAAACCGAGTCCGTTTCCAATTCTTCGAAGCAACGACGTCTGCTCGCTGATCCAGGCGGCCGAGGACGTCTACCAGATCCGTTTCACGAACCGCGCCGCCAACGCCTATCTGGTGCGCGGTAAATCCCGAACCATCATGATCGATGTCGGGCTGTCCTCCAACTACCCGCATTTGCTGCAATGCCTCGAACATGTCGGCTGCCCGCCCGACAAGATCGACATGGTGATCCTCAGCCACGAACATCTCGACCACATCGGCGCCGCCCACTATTTCGGCGGCCGCACCATCACGGCTGCCCATCGCCTCGCCGCCAACAAGATCATGCTGCGCGACGACTTCTCGATGCTGCGCAAGATGTTCAACGAGCCAAACGTGCCGATCAACGTCGATATCTGGCTGGAAGAAGGCAATCTGATCGACCTCGGCAATTTCCGCCTCAGCGTGATGTACACGCCGGGCCACACCTCGGCGTGCATCAGCCTGTTCGATCACGACAAGGGACTGCTGTTCGCCGCGGACACGCTGATGCCCGGCGGCGTGATGGGCGGCGTTTTCGGATCGGGCAGCATCAGCGATTACATCCAGTCGCTGGAGCGGCTGAAGGGTCTCAATTCGAGGATATTGTTGTCGGGACATGGCCGCTTGTCCGACACGCCGCAGGAAGATGTCAGAATCGCGATCGCGCGATCACACGCGCTGCTGTCGGACACCGCCCAGCTGTTCGACGCGCTCGATGCGCGGTCGAACTTCGAGCCGATCATGCAGTCGGTGCGCGACCTCAACAAGCTCGACGATGCCTGAGCGGCTATCGCCGGTTTGACAAACCGGCCCGGGGTCTGTTCAAAAGATCCCAACAAGACACCGACATAAAACCAGGGAGAGAGCCAGCGATGAAACTCTATGACTCGATCGGGCCGAATCCGCGCCTTGTCCGCATGTTCATGGCGGAAAAGGACATCTCGATCCCCAAGCAGACCGTCGACCTGCGCGCCGGTGAAAACCGGCAGGCCGAGCATCTGAAGCGCAATCCGCACGGCCAGATGCCGACACTTGAGCTCGATGACGGCAGCTATTTGTCGGAGATCACCGCGATCTGCGAATATCTCGAGGAGAAAAAGCCGGATCCGCCGATGATCGGATCGACGCCGGAGCAGCGCGCCGAATGCCGGATGTGGACCCGCCGCGTCGATCTCAATATCTGCGAGCCGCTGGCGAACGGGTATCGCTTCGGCGAAGCCCTGAAATTTTTTCAGAAGCGGATCCCCTGCGCGCCGGAAGCTTCTCCGGGCCTCAAGATGATCGCGGCGAACCGTCTGCAATGGCTCGACGGGCAGATGGCGGGCAAGGAATTCCTGTGCGGATCGCGCTTCACGCTGGCGGATATGCTGTTGTACTGCTGGATCGACTTCGGCGGTCAGATCGGCCAGCCGCTGGACCCGGCCAACACCAATATCGCGGCATGGTTTGCCCGCATCGGTCAGCGGCCGTCGGTGCAGGCTTAAAAAGGCACGCCGCGAAATGCTGTTTCACCTCTCCCATCGGGAGAGGTCGGCGCGGAGCGCCGGGTGAGGGGTTACGGCCTAAAGCATGATCCGGAAAAGTGGACGCCGGTTTTCCGAAAAGATCATGCTTAAACAAAAAGATAGAGCGAGATGGCGATTCAACGAAGAGCCATCTCGCTCTAGCGATAGATCGTAACCCCTCACCCCACCCCTCTCCCGATGGGAGAGGGAGCATGGTCCCGTCGTTGGAATGACAGTCGCTATAGCAATCGAATTTCAAATCACCACCGGCGCATCGGGCAGTTCATTCGGCCCTGCGCCCTGTGCGGGAAAATACCTCGCCAGTTCCCGCGACACCGCCGCGATCCCGCCGATCACGCCGCCCTCGAAATTCGAGCGTTTGAATTCGGCTTCCATGTCGGCACAGATTTTTTTCCAGCCGGCGGAGCCGACTTTCGCGTCGATGCCGCGATCGGCGACGATCTCGACATTATGGTCGGCAAACAACAGATAGATCAGCACGCCGTTGTTATGGGCGGTGTCCCAAATGCGCAGTTGCGAAAAAATATCGAGCGCACGGTGACGGGCGGATTGATCGCGGAACAGCGGCGCGCCGTCCAGTGCGCCCTCCACCACGAAACGGACTTGTCCGGAATGCGTGGCCTCGCCCGCCTTGATCGCCCGCTCGATCGCCGCCAGCACGGCCGGCGTGAAGATGCGCCGCACCCGCCAGCGATGCTCCAGGAGATGCTTGCCGATGCGCCTGATGCCCATACCTGCCAGCCCCCTACCAGCTTCCCGACGCGCCGCCGCCGCCGAAACTGCCGCCGCCGCCGCTGAACCCGCCGCTATCGCTCGAACTGCTGCCGCCGGAGGAGCCGCCCCAGGATGACCCGCCGGAGCCGCCGGACCACCCGCCTCTTCCGCGGGGAGTTGGCGCGGTGATGCTGTCGCTGAACATCGTGAAGACCGACGCGATGACGCCGGCGATTCCCGAGAGGATCAGCGATCCGAAGATGAACCACGCCACCACCCCGAAAAGGCCGCCAGTCGCAATCGACCCGAACAGCCGCCCGAGCACGCTGCGAAACACGCCGCCGAGGACGAGCACGATGATGATGGTAAACGGATTGAACGGATTGAGGAACTGGGTCAGGGCTGAATTCTGATCCTCGCTCGGCCGCTGTGGCCGCGGGGCCGGCGCCGGCAACGGCTCGCCGTCGATCACCCCGATGATCCGGTCCACGCCGGCGGAAATCCCGCCGGCAAAATCCCCGCTCTTGAATTTCGGGGTAATGATCTCGTCGATGATGCGTCTGGACGTAACGTCGGTCAGCGCGCCCTCGAGGCCGTAGCCGACCTCGATGCGCAGCTTGCGGTCGTTCTTGGCGACAACGAGCAGCGCGCCGTCGTCGATCTTCTTGCGCCCGATCTTCCAGGCCTCCGCGACCCGGATCGAATATTGCTCGATGGTTTCGGGCGCGGTGGTCGGCACGATCAGCACCGCGATCTGGCTGCCCTTCCTGAGTTCGAGACCTTTAAGGGTTTGCGTCAGCCCGGCAATATCAGCCGCGCTGAGCGTGCCGGTCTGGTCGACCACCCGCCCGGTGAGCGGCGGCACCGCGACATCCGCCCAGGCGGCAAAGGCCCAGCACAGCAATAGCGCCAGAACGGAGGCTCTTGCAGCGTTCATCGTGGCCCAACCCGTGCAACGGTTCCGACGTTCGCCAGCATTAGCGGCACCCCTGATGCGAGCCCGGTCGTCGAACTACTTCGCAGGGGCGGCCGGCGGCGGGTTGAAATCCACCTTCGGTGCGGTGGAGATTTCCTTTTCGTTCTCCACCGAGAAGTTCGCCTTCTCTTTGTATCCGAACGCCATCGCCGTCAGGTTGGTCGGGAACGAGCGGATGGTCACATTGTAGTCCTGAACCGTCTTGATATAGCGGTTGCGCGCCACCGCGATGCGATTTTCAGTGCCCTCCAGTTGCGCCATCAGGTCACGAAACAGCGCATCGGATTTGAGCTGCGGGTAGTTCTCGGTCACCACCAGCAGCTTGGACAGCGCGCTGGTGAGTTCGCCTTGCGCGGCCTGGAATTTCGCGAATGCACCGGGATCGTTGACGAGTTCCGGCGTCGCCTGGATGCTGCCGACCTTGGCGCGCGCGTTGGTGACACCGAGCAGGACGTCCTTTTCCTGCTGCGCAAACCCCTTCACCGAATTGACGAGGTTGGGCACCAGATCGGCGCGGCGCTGGTACTG
>JAJYAH010000618.1 GCA_021779635.1 Pseudomonadota bacterium
ACGGCCTTGATTTCGAATGTCGTCCGATGATGGGCGAAAGGCAGTAATGTCGCTCGATCCCTGATGATCTGGATCAAGGGGATGTATTTCTGGAATGTTAAATTGCTTTTGCGCAATCCACTTGGAGTAATTTTCATGAGAATAACATTATGGGCCATTGGTGTGTTGGCCCTGCTGGCCGCGACTGAAGCATCGGCCCAATCGGTCAACCTGTCTGGCACCTATAAATGCGTCGAAGCATGTCGGGCGGGTCTCACCGGCGCTCCCGCTTTCGTTACCCAGAATGGACCAGACCTGAACCTGCTTAACGAAGCCGGCGAGCCTTCCCGGGCGTGGCCGGATTGGTATGCGCCGGCTACAAGGATCTGGGTCGACGCGTGGAACGAGGGTGCCGTCTATTCACCTGATGGGATGACGATTCAGTTCGACAACGGAACCATCTGGCAGCGCGATTTGGGGCTACCGCCGCCCCCGCCTCGGACTCGCACGCATAGGTGAGCAAGAGGTTCGTTCGCGTTGGATTGCTTTCCATCGTGCGTTAGTGGGAAAATGGGATCGAAGCCACCAGAATGGACCGACATAATACCCTGGAAGGAGGCTGGGACCCTTCCGGGGCTCTTCGCCAAACGTGTGGATCGTAGCCCTGACGCGGTTGCTTATTGCGAGCATCGGGACGGCCGTTGGGAAGAGCAGACCTGGCGAGAGATGGAGCAGCGCGTCTCCTGCCTGCGAGGGGCGATGGCGTGCAGCGGGCTGAAGCCAGGCGATCGCGCCGCGATCTTGCTGCCGAACGGCACAGATTGGGTGGCATTTGACCTTGCGGCAATGGCCAACGGCTTGATCACGGTGCCGCTCTACGCGCAGGACAGCCCGGAAAACATAGCTTTCGTGCTTGCAGAATCGGGGGCCCGGCTCTGCCTCATCGATACCGCAGCGCGATGGAGTACCCTCGCGCCCTTCGTCGACGCTAACGACGCGCTTGAGCACGTCTGGGTGAGGGAGGGGCTCGACGGAGTAACCGTTCCGCCGCCGGGCCACCGGCGGCTCTGCACGCTCCGCGGCGCTCTCGCGGAAAGCCGGCCCGACGCCAGCGCGTTGCGTTGCGCTCCGCAGGATGTCGCGACCATCACCTACACGTCGGGTACGACGGGTCGCCCGAAAGGCGTGATGCTCACGCATTCCGCCATCCTGTGGAACGCTGAAGCGAACACGAAGTCCATTCCGTCGCTGCCGAGCGACGTCTTTCTTTCGATCTTGCCATTAACCCACGCTTTCGAGCGCACGATAGGCTACTATATGCCCATGATGGCAGGCTCGCGCGTTGTCTACGCTCGTTCTGCCGAGCGATTGCAAGAGGATCTCGCGACCATCCGCCCAACGATGCTTGTCGCTGTCCCGAGGCTCTATGAGCGAATCTACGAAGCGGTGCGCCGCGAGGCGGAAGCTGTTCCATTAAGGCGCCAGATCGTTGCGCTAGCAGCAAGCCTCGGCTGGGAGTTGTACGAACGCCGGCATAGCCGGGGCCCGGCCCCTGGCCTCGTTGCAAGCGGGATGCTCTGGCCGTTGCTCGAACGGTTCGTGGCGCGCAGGGTCCTCGCCGCCTTCGGAGGACGCCTCCGCGTGGCGATATGCGGCGGGGCCGCGCTCCCGACCAAGGTTGCACGATTCTTCGTCGGCCTTGGCCTGCAGCTCGTCGAGGGCTACGGGCTGACGGAGGCCGGGCCGGTTGTCAGTTCGACCGCCGCCGACGACGGCCTGCCCGGTTCGGTCGGCCGACCTCTTGACGGCGTTGAAGTTAGACTCAGCGAGCAATCGGAACTCATTGTGCGATCGCCGGCGGTCATGCAGGGCTACTGGCAAAATGAGCAGGCGACGGCCCAGGCTCTGTCGCCGGATGGCTGGCTCAGGACCGGCGACATCGCGGCGATCCGGGACGGCAGCATCTTCATCACCGGCCGGCTCAAGGAATTACTTGTTCTCTCGACCGGAGAGCATGTTGCGCCAAGCGCCGTCGAGGCGGCGATCCAGAACGATCCGCTGTTCGAGCAGGTGTGTGTCATTGGCGACCAGCGGCCCTGCGTCGTTGCGATCCTCGTGCTCAACCGCGAAGACTGGCTGCTGCTTGCGCGTGATCTTGCGATCGATCGGGCCGACCTCAATGCGTCCGTCGCGACGGATGCGATCCTCTCACGCATTTCGGCCCAGACGCGCGGCCTGCCTTCAATATGGCAGGTGCGCGCAATCCTCGCCACCACCACGCCATGGACGCTCGGGGACGGAAGCCTGACGCCCACCCTCAAGGTCAAGAGACGAGTGATTGGAGAGCGTTTCAAAGAGCAGATCGATTCTCTCTACAGCCGCGTCGCACAGCAAAGGCAGTCCGGAACATCTCGAGGTTGAGATCACGGACCTGCCGGCGTTTTGGCGCAAGCGAATAGTGTCTGGCGTCTGCTACGAAGCGGTTCACCATTTGCGGTGAGCCGAGCCGCCGGGCTAACCTTGGCTGCCTGCAATGCCGGGAGGAAACCATGGGTCGGAAGATAGCTATCGTCGGGGCCGGAGCCGTCGGCGGGTATGCCGGCGCCCATATGGTGCAGGCGGGTGAGAACGTGACGTTCATCGATCCATGGCCCGAGCATGTCGAGCACATGAGGAAGCACGGCCTGCGCGTCACCCACGCCAGCGGCGTCGCGGAATTTTCGGTTCCCGTGCGCGCGCTGCACGTCACGGATGCACAGCAGCTGGCCCAGGAGGCGCCGGTCGACATCGCCTTCATATGCATGAAGTCCTACGATACGGCATGGGCAACCATGCTGATCCGGCAGTATCTGGCGCCGGACGGCTACGTCGTGTCGCTACAGAACTGCATGAATGAAGAGACGATCGCCGGCGTCGTCGGTTGGGGCAGGACGCTCGGGTGCATTGCCAGCAGTATCAGCGTCAACCTGCCCGCGCCCGGCCACATCCACCGCGGCGCCGGCAAAGGCGGGGCAGCGCACACCGTATTCCGCGCCGGCGAAGTGCATGGCCGTATCACGCAACGGGCGGAGCAAATCTGCCGCCTGGTCGGCACCGCCGACAGCGCCAAGGTAACCGGCAATCTGTAGGGCGAGCGCTGGTCGAAACTGGTCGCCAACGCCATGGGCAACGGGCTCTCCGCCTGCACGGGCCTGACCGGTGCGCAGATGTTGCAAAGCGAGCCGATCCGCCGCTTCTCCATTCGGCTCGGGAGCGAAGCGATCCGCGTCGGGCAGGCGCACGGCTATCAACTGGAGGAGATTCTGCACCTGCCGCCCGAGACAATTGCACGCGCGGGCGAGGGCGACGAGACGGCGATGCGCGCCTGCGACGAACAACGCTTCAAGGACGGCAAGCGCACCTCCGCCGAGCAGCGGCCTTCCATGGGCCAGGACATACAGAAGGGCCGGCGCACGGAGATCGAGTTCCTCAACGGCTTCGTGGTGCGCGAGGGCGAAAAGGTCGGCTGTTCGTGCCGTGCCAATGCCGTGCTGACAGACATCGTCAAGCGCGTGGAACGTAACGAGCTGAGCCCGGATCCACGGCACATCACTGAGCTGCGGTTGAACTGAGACCGCTTTCGAAAGCCGGCGACCTCGGAAACATGTCATTCAACCGGTCTTCCAGGCGGCGGGTTTGGCCGGTTATGCTGACATCCGGGCGGTGCCATCGAGTAGAACTGCGACCCGCGCCTTCCTGGATCGGTCGAGGCTGTCCAAAGCAGGGGTTCAATGGCCTGGTAAGTCTAAGTGACGCTTGTCACACAATAGTTTTCGCTTCGCTGCTATCCCCGGAACGCGCGTGGCGCTGTTTGGGGGCTTGGAAATCATGATTTTTGTTTGGATTCCGTCGAAGGTCGCTCGGAGGCGGAGGCGTCACCACGCAATCCGACTGTCGAATGGCGCAAGGGCAGTCTCTTTTGAATCGACGTCACAAATCCGCGCAATTATTCTACCTCTCCTTGGGTATCTAAAGGTGCTCCGTTGAATAGTAGTGGTGCTTCTGACGGATCAGGCGCCGAAGGCGTCCGCCAGCAGGATGCCGGCAGGCCGCAATGGCGCCGGCTGGCTCCGCCCCTGATCGCAGGGCTGGTGGCCGGCATTGCCATTGCCGCTGTGCTCTCGTCGCAAAGGTCGAATGGAGAAGGCGCGGAGCTCGCGAGCGTCGCCGGTTTCCAGATTGACGCCGCCGCAGCCACCATGAATCCGGCTGACGCAAAAGGCGCGGTCGACGACGCCAAGAGCTGTCGTATACCGCTCGCCGAGATCACTATGGCCGCGGCGTCCGGCACAACTTCGACCATCCGCGTCCGCTCCGGAAGCTATCTGTCGCCGTCATACGTATTGACGGATCAGCCGCAGCGCATCGCCATTCCCTTCCCGGCGAGCTACCCGAGCGGCCGCGGTGTCATCTCAATCGAAGGCCAGGCGCAGAACCTCGCTGTTGCCCTTACTCCGACCTGGAAAATAAACTCCTTGACCGGCACGGCGGCAAGGAACGTGATCTGGACTCCGAAAAATGGCTGCTAGAGCGTTTTCCAGCGAAGTGGATACCGGTTCGCGTCAAGAAAACGCGTCAAATAAAGACATAGAGCCTCCGTTCCGATTCCATCGGAACGGAAAAGGCTCTAGGTCAGCGTTTTCGTGGTTCGAATCATATCAGGCGGCCTCGGCGAGCTTGTAGGACCATGTGTGGATGACGGGGTGACGATTGACGTCGTCGATACCGGCCACGATACGGTCCTTGAGTTCCT
>JAJYAH010000034.1 GCA_021779635.1 Pseudomonadota bacterium
GCAGGCCGCGCTGCTGACGAGAACGTGGTGCTGCGGACGGCGAAGCCGTGTGGTCCTGGCACCCCGACGCTGGTGTCAAGTTGGTGAAAGGCGATGTCGGCCCTAACGGGCGCGACATGCCGATTTCGCCGGCGATGGTGGCAAGAAAGCCCGGTCACCAAGGAGAGCGCGAAATAAGCCGTAAAACCGTCGCGCAGGAAACGCCGGGCTGTCCGGTGAACCTGTGGTGACTAACTCGTGTGCTTATCTCTTTGCGCACGAGGCTGCGGGTGCAACGGGCACCCGGCGTTTCCTGCGCCCTCTGTTGGGCGGATCGTTCTTGCACAACTCGGACGCTTTGCGTCGCGAGAAGGCGGAGTCATTTCCTGTCGTCATTGCGAGGAGCGAATGCGACGAAGCAATCCATTCTTTCTGTGCACGGCAAAATGGATTGCTTCGCGGAGCCTGTCATCGGGCGCGCTTTCGCGCGACCCGTTGGCTCGCAATGACGCCCCTAACACCGAATGCTTGGCTGTTTGAAAACTGAAATCCGCTCGTCGTTCCGGCCTTCGCCGGGACGACGTTGAGAATGGCGTCAATGCCGTCGCGCCCTACGGCGACCCCTCGTCCAGCACCTGCAGCACCAGCTCCATGGTCATCAGTACGGGATTGTCGCCGCGCACCAGCCGTCCCTCGGCGAGGCCGCCGAGATAATCGACCAGCGCGACATCGAGCGCGGCTTCCGGTCTGCCGCCGGCGCCCGATGCGATGGAGCCTGAGCTGACAGCCAGTTCGGTGGCGAACGGCACCACGGTTCGGCCATCGGTGAAGCGCGCGCCGATGGTGCTGCCGACGCCGCCATGAAGCCGGGCGCGAAAGATTCCGTGCGCGCGGCAGAACGCTTCCAGGGCGCCAGCGAAATCCTGGTTCGGACGCAGGCGGAGCGCGAACGCGCGGCTGGTTGTCGTAGCGCCTGCGGATCGCGAGGCGACCGGCCCGAACAATTTGAAATTGGTCTCGGGGTCCGGCTCCGCCGTGAAGAAAGCGCCATCGAGGCCGAAGGCTTCCACGGCGAAGGGCTCGGCGATGATGGTTTCCTCGGGCAGGATATGGCCGCCATTGCTGCGCCCGCCGGCTTCGGTCCATAACGCGTGGCAATGAAAGAACGGCGCGCCGTCGCGCTGGCCGAGCGTCATGGCGCCGAGCTTCAGCCGCGTGACGCCGTCGGGCCGGAAGGTGTCGCTATAGAACGCCGCGTTCTCGCCGGTCCTGGAAAGCGCCGGCATCACATAGGCGAACGGGCCGAGCGCCCCGCCCCTGAAGTTGAGTGCGCCGCCGGCAAAGCCTTCCGCCGCGAATCCTCTTCGCGCGGCTTCCAACAGCGGCAGCCCGGCGGCAAGCGTGGCGGAGAACGCCCGGCCGCGAGCCTCGACCCACTGGATGCGTTCGGGTATCGGCGAGCCGGGCTGGACGATGCTGCGCATCATCAGCCGGACTGTCTGGAAATGGTGTCGAGCAAGCCGCGCGCTTCCAGTTCGTCGCGGACCAGGCGTTTCGGCACCTTGCCGTAGCCGGACTTCGGCAGCGCTTCCCAGAAGAAGAAGCGCTTCGGCATTTTGTAGCGCGGCACTTTGGCGGCCAGAAACGTCGCCAGTTCGAGCTCGCTCACTTCGCCGGCGCCCTCGCGCGGCACGCAGACGGCGACGCCGACTTCGCCCCAGACCGGATCGGGTACGCCGAGCACCGCGACCTCGCCGATGCCGGGATGGGTGAGGATTTTCTCCTCGACCTCGCGCGGATAGATGTTGGATCCGCCCGATATGTACATGTCGGAGGCGCGGCCGGTGATGTAGACAAAGCCTTCCGCATCCATGTGGCCGAGATCGCCGGTGCGAAACCAGCCGTCGCGAAACGCCTTGGCGTTGGCTTCGGGGTTGTCGTAGTAGCCGGCGAACACGCCGGGGCCGATGACGCAGATCTCGCCGGTCTCGAGCGGCTTCAACTCGCGTCCGTCATCGCCCTGGATCGAAACCTGCATGCCGGTGCGCTCATATCCGCAGGTGCCGATCCGCGCATGCGGGCCGTCCTCGGGGTCGTGCAGGTCAGGCGGCAGGACCGTGATATTGCCGGTCACCTCGCCGAGCCCGAAATATTGCACCAGCACCGGGCCGAATTTCTTGAGTGCGGCCTTCTGGTCCTCGCGGTACATCGGCGCGCCGGCATAGATGATGTAGCGCAGCGACGAGTGATCGAACCGGTCGATGGCGGGATGCTCCACCATCATCTTGAGAATGGTCGGCACCGTGAACATGTTGCTGACGCGGTGGGTCTCGATCAGGCGGAAGGCCTCGGCGATATCGAAGCGCTCCGATGGCAGCAGGATGGTCGGCACGCCGCGCGCGGTCTGCACCAGTTGATGCACGCCGGCGCCGTGCGACAGCGGCGCCACCACCAGCGACGCGTCGTTCTCGGTCGTGCCGGGCATCAGGTCGGCGAGGTGATTGGTCACGACAAAGGCCATCTGGCCGTGGGTCAGCACCGCCGCCTTGGAACGCCCCGTGGTGCCGGAGGTGAAGAAGAACCAGCAGGGGGTGTCGTATTCGACCGGCGCGTTGTCGATTGCCACGCCGGCATGTGCCGCGATCGCTTCGTGCAGCGACGTCTCGCCAAGCGTGCCCTCCCCGATCCGCCAAGTGAAAGCGATCGCCGGGCTCGCCGCTTTCACGGCGGCGGCATGGTCGGGAAAATCGCCGTGGCACAGGAATGCCCTGGCACCGGAGGCCGTGGCGAGATACGCCACCTCGTCCGGCATCAGTCTGAAATTGGTCGGCACCCAGACCGCTCCGATACGAAATGCCGCGAACATCGACCAGAACATCTCGTCGCAATTCTTGGAGTGCACGAGGATGCGGTCGCCCTTGACGATGCCTCGCACGGCGAGCGCCGCCGCCAAAGCCGAGACGCGAGTGTCGATCTCGCGCCAGGTCCACGAGCGGTCGCCCCAGATGAAGCCTAGGCGCTCACCATGCCGGCGGGCGTTCTGGGTCACGAAATGCGCGAGATTCATGACGCGGCGCGACATGCGGGTCACGCTGCCGGATGGTGCGGCGGGGCTGGCGGGTTCCGTCACCTTGTGCTCACCTCCGCCCCATCACCAGGCCGGCGACCAGCAGCACCACGCCGACCACGCCGGCGACGATGCCGTGCTTGATGTGCGCGTGGGTCACGCCGGCCACATGTCCGGGGAAGAAGCCCGGCAATTGATCCGCCGGCACCACGAAATAGACGGCGGCGATGATGAGCAGGACGACGCCTAGCAAGGTAAGAATGAGCTTCATGGATTGATCCTCTGAAATGAACCGTCAACGGCCAAGCTATCGGTCGTATGCGAGACTTGAACCAGATTTGCGGCAGATTGTTAATGGCCTCCGCTTCCGCCTTTTCCTGATATTGGGGCCTTTCCTGTTGGCCATGACAGTCTGCCTGCGGTGATTTTCGCACACTCCCACGAAGGCCGCATTCTCGACTATAAGCAAGGTTCATTCGATGTGAGGATCGCCATGATCACCCGACGCTCGCTCCTTCTGACCGGCACGGCCGGCCTGCTCGCCGGCGCCATCGCGCACCGCGCCGGCGCCGCGCAGTCCTCCCAAAGCGATCCCGTAGCGATCATCAATGCGATCTATACGCGTGCGGCAAAGGGCAAGGGCGACGGCGGTGGCGGGTTCATCATCGAAAACAATGCCGCCAAGGCAAAGTACCTGTCCAAATCGCTGGTCGCATTGTGGGCGCGGGCCGATGCCCATACGCCAAAAGGCGACGTCGGTCCGGTCGATTTCGATCCCGTCACCAATTCGCAGGATCCTGATGTCAAATCATTCAAGGTGGCGGCCGAGAAGCTCGAGGCCGACAAGGCCATCATCGCCGTCACCATCACCGGCCGGACCGCGCGGGCCAAGCCCTCCGACGAGATCGTCCGCTACAATTTCGTGCGCGATGGCGGAAAATGGAAGATCGACGATATCAGCGGCACCCTTGACGGCGAAGCCTGGTCGATCCGCGGCATTCTGTCCGAATCCCTGAAAGAATTGGCCTGAGGATGTCACAAGCAGATAAAACGAGCGAAGTCGTCAACAACCCATCGCAGCACCGCTACCAACTCACGGTCGACGGCCATATCGCCGCGACCTATTACGAGATCGCCGGCGGCGTCATCACCTTTGTCCATACCGAGGTGCCGCCGGAACTCGGCGGCAAGGGTATCGGCTCGAAGCTTATCACAGGCGCGCTGGATCAGGTGCGGGCCGACGACCTGAAGGTGGTCGCGCAATGCGAGTTCGTGAAGGCCTTTGTCGGCAAGAACGCGGCTTATCAGGATTTGCTCGCATGAATTCGAACCAGGTTCGCGACAGCAAAGCCAAAAACCGTTTCGAACTCGACGTCCAGGGCAAGGTGGCATTCGCCAATTACCGCCTGACGCCGGGTGCCGTCATCATCACCCACACCGAAACGCCGCGTGACCTGCGCGGCCGCGGCATCGCCTCGGAGTTGGTGAACGGCGCACTGCATCTGATCCGCGCCGATGGCTTGAAGGTGGTCGCCGGCTGCGGTTTCGTCGTGGACTATCTGAACCAGCATCCGGAGTTTTCGGACCTGGTGGGGTGACCAAACCCATCCGGACTGCGGGCTTTATCCCGGACACGAAAAAAGGCCCGCGACAGCGCGGGCCTCGATTCTCGCTTAAGTCAGAATGTACTCGCTATCAGAATATCAGTGCTTGATCTCCGGCGGCAGCTTGCCGCCATTGGCCGCGAGCTTGGCCATCACCTGCTTGTGCAGCCAGACATTCATGCTCGCCGAATCACTGGTGTCGCCGGTGTAGCCGAGCTCCTTCGCGAGTTCCTTGCGAGCCGTGAGGCTGGAGTCGATCTTGAGCGCCTTCATCAGGTCGACAATGGAGGTGCGCCATTCCAGCTTTTCACCGGAGGCAGCGGCGGCCTTGTCCACAATGGAGGCGACATCAACGGTTTGTTTCGGCGCAGCCGTAGCGGCAGACGATGCACTCGCCGAGGACGATCCGGCAACCGATCCAGTGCTTGCGGCGGTGCTGCCGCCAGCCGATGGCGCGCTGGCCGGTGTGGCGCTGGCACTGCTGCCGAGGATCGCGCTCATGATTTTTCCGAAAATACTCATCGTCTGCTCCCTGTGAACCAAAGATCGTGGAGGGCGTGAATGGCACTTTTCCCAACTACCGGCAGCACCGAACCGATCAATGGAAGCTTAGCCACCCCAGGCAGTCTTGCCAATGCAGGATTGCGCCGCAGCAATTAGCTTAGCTGAGGCGAAATGACGCCGGGATGACGCCGCGCAGTCTACGCTGTGACAATACAGGCATTCACCGAAGCGTGAGCGGCAGCGACCATGATTGGGAGTACGGTGGCGTTTCAGTTCGCGACATGGCCCGCTTCGGTTTCTGTCCTCGCGTCTGGCCTGATCGTGATCAATTTACGCAAACGGCCCGCTTGTGCCCTGCATCGGCGCGGCCGCCGCCATCAGGGAGACAACGACCATGGCCACAACAACATCAGGCAATGTCACGCCACTGGCTCAGCCCGCGCAAGACAGCGCGGCTGCTCCGATCATCCGAACCATCGGCCTGTCCGATTTGCACGAAGCGCTACGGCTCGGCTGGGAAGATTTCAAGGCGGTGCCGAGCCACGCCATCATGCTTTGCGTGATCTATCCGGTGCTCGGCCTGGTGCTGGCGCGCACTGTACTCGGCTATTCGGTTCTGCCGTTGCTGTTTCCGCTGGCGGCGGGCTTTGCGCTGATCGGTCCGTTCGCAGCCCTCGGCCTGTATGAGTTGAGCCGCCGCCGCGAGCGCGGCGAAGAGGCTTCGGCATGGGATGCAATGGAGGTTCTGCGCTCGCCGTCTTTCGGCGCCATGCTTGGGCTCGGCACGTTGCTGCTGGCGCTTTTCGTGACCTGGGTGGCGACTGCCCAGGCGGTCTATGTCGCAGTGTTCGGCTATGCGGCAGCCGCGGAAATTCCCGACTTCGCCAGGCGCGTGCTGACGACACCGCAGGGATGGTGGCTGATCGTCGTCGGCTGCGGCGTCGGCTTCCTGTTCGCGGTGGTGGCGCTGTGCATCAGCGTGGTGTCGTTCCCGCTGATGCTCGACCGCCATGCCAGCGCCGGCGAGGCCATGGTGACGTCGCTACGCGCCGTCGCGCAAAATCCGGTGCCGATGGCAGCATGGGGACTGATCGTCGCAGTGCTGCTGGTGCTGGGATCGCTGCCGTTCTTCCTCGGGCTAGCGATCGTAATCCCCCTGCTTGGCCACGCCACCTGGCATCTCTATCGCAAGGTCATCGCGCCGGATCCCAACCCAAGGCCGATCCCGCCCCGCCCGGCACGCCAGCGGCGTCCCGCGGCGGATTTCCCGGCCGCATTGTTTCCGTGGCGGCGCAAGGACGACGCATGAGCGCGAGAATGACCTACTGGTCGCCGGTCAATCGCTGACCGGCGGCAGGGACGGCAACGCTTTCGCGGGCCTTGCTGCGATTTTGATATTTTCATCGCACCACCTCTTCGCGCGGCGCCATCAGCTCTCAACGAGAGCCTTGTTTTGGCCGCGGTTATTGCCGATATTGTCGTCCTGCCCGGTTATTTCTCAACATGGCGAATCGTGCGAGCGGCTCCAATCACCCTTCCTTTCATTTTTAGATCGTTCGCGGTGTGCGCCGTCCTGATGGTACCGGGAACGCCGGCGCTGGCGACGGTAGCCTGTGGCACCGGTACCTTCGAGGCGTGGCTCGCCGATTTCAAGAATGATGCGGTCGCCAAGGGCGTTTCCCAATCCGCGGTCAACGCCAGCCTGAACGGCGTGACGCCGGATAAGGCGGTACTTTCCCGGGATCATTCGCAAGCTGTCTTCAATCAGAGTTTTGAGGAATTTTCCGGCCGAATGGTGCCGCCGCGTCTGACCCGCGGCAGCAACATGATGAAGCAATACGGGTCTGTGCTCGGCCGCATCGAGGAAACCTACGGGGTGCCGGGTGAGGTGCTGGTGGCGATCTGGGGGCTGGAAACGGACTTCGGCGTCAACATCGGAAAATTTCCGACCATCCGTTCGCTGGCGACGCTGGCTTACGATTGCCGCCGGTCCGACCTGTTCCGGGCCGAGCTGTTGGACGCGCTGCGCATCGTCGATCGCGGCGATCTGACGGCCGCCGAAATGCACGGCGCCTGGGCTGGAGAAATCGGCCAGACTCAGTTCATGCCATCGAACTACATCAAATACGCCGTCGATTTCGACGGTAACGGCCGCCGCGACCTGTTGCGCAGCGCGCCCGATGTGTTGGCGTCGACCGCGAACTACCTCGCCAGCCACGGCTGGCAGCGCGGTAAGGGCTGGGAGCCCGGCAGTCCGAATTTCGCGGTGATCCAGCAATGGAACAAGAGCGAGGTCTACGCCAAGACGATCGCGTATTTCGCCACCCAGCTGTCCCGCGCCCCCTGAGATTCCCGACGTCTGCCGCCGGCTATCGGCACCCGTCCGAGCCGCCACGGGTCGGTTGCCCTCACCTTATGGTCTTGATTTCAAAAGACTGATTCATAATTCATTTGTCGTAGCGCATGCGAATCACGCATGAGCAATGGACCATTTGGAGCGCGACTTTCGATGATCGATCGGGGACTCAATCCCGGAGATTGCCACCCCGGCTAGCCTGAGATCGGGTGTCCGCATTGCGACAAAAGCGCGATTTTAAAGGCTATTTGCTGCAGCTTGGCGCTGGAGTGCCGTTTCTCGCCGCCCGTTTAGCCAGCCATGCCGAAAGGTTAATCGCTCCTTACCGCTGCTATGCAATATGGACTTAGCTGCACCGCAACATTGGAACTTCTGCAGTGCGGTATGCTGCTCTATATTCATTTCAACGATGAGGCTTTCCCTCAAGAGCTGAATCGTAAGACAAGGAGACTAATTATGTTGCTCTCGCTCATCCGCATGATCCAGGCGTTCCGGGACTATCAGCGCAATGTCAGCGAATTGTCCCAGCTTAGCGATCGCGAACTGGCCGATATCGGCCTTGATCGCTCGGACATTCCGCGCGTTGCAGCCGGTAACTATCAGGGCTGACTCATCGGCCTATTGACGAACGGATAACGCCCGCAACGCTGCGGGCGTTGTCGTATCCACAAGGCTCCCGCATTCCACTGCGCCGGAAAACGCGCTACCTCTGTGGCCATGACAGCTATCAAATCCTCCTCTGGAACCGTGCACGTCGTCGGCGCGGGCCTTGCCGGCTCGGAAGCGGCCTGGCAGGTCGCCCAGTCAGGCATTCCGGTCATTCTGCACGAAATGCGTCCCGGCCGGATGACCGAAGCCCATCGCACCGACGGCCTCGCCGAACTCGTTTGCTCCAATTCGTTTCGATCCGACGATGCCGCCAATAATGCAGTCGGGCTGTTGCACGCCGAAATGCGCCGGCTGGGTTCGCTGATCATGCGCTCAGCCGACGCCAATCAGGTTCCTGCCGGCGGCGCATTGGCGGTCGATCGCGACGGATTTTCCGCCGCCGTTACCAGGGCGCTGCACGACCATCCTCTGATCGACATTCATCGGGCCGAAATCGACGGCTTGCCGCCGGCGGATTGGCGCAATGTCATCGTCGCAACCGGGCCATTGACTTCGGCGCCGCTCGCCGACGCCATCCGCGAACTCACCGACGAGAACGCACTGGCGTTCTTCGATGCGATCGCGCCGATCGTGCATCGGGATTCCATCGACATGTCCGCGGCGTGGTTTCAGTCCCGCTACGACAAGGTCGGCCCCGGCGGTACCGGCGCCGATTATATCAATTGTCCGATGACCAGGGACCAATACGACGCCTTCGTCGATGCGCTGATTGCCGGCGAGAAGACCGATTTCAAGGAGTGGGAAACCAGCACGCCCTATTTCGACGGCTGCCTGCCGATCGAGGTGATGGCCGAGCGCGGCCGCGAAACGCTGCGTCACGGACCGATGAAGCCGGTTGGGCTTACCAATCCGCACGATCCGACCGTGAAGGCCTATGCCATCGTGCAGCTGCGCCAGGACAACAAGCTTGGCACGCTTTACAACATGGTCGGCTTCCAGACCAAGCTGAAGCATGGCGCGCAACAACGCGTCTTCCGCACTATTCCCGGGCTCGAGCAGGCCGAATTTGCCCGGCTCGGGGGCTTGCATCGCAACACCTTCCTGAATTCCCCAAAACTGCTGGACATCCAGTTGCGGCTACGGGCGCAGCCGCGGCTGCGCTTTGCCGGGCAGATGACGGGCTGCGAGGGCTACGTGGAATCCGCCGGCATCGGGCTGATGGCGGGCCTCTATGCCGCGGCCGATGCCCACTCGCGGTCGCTGGCACCGCCGCCGGCGACGACCGCGCTCGGATCGCTGCTCGGCCATATTACCGGCGGCCACATCGAAACCATCGACGCCGGCCCGCGTTCATTCCAGCCGATGAATATCAATTTCGGGCTGTTTCCGCCGCTCGCCAGCCCACCCACCAAAAATCCCGACGGCACGCGTCTGCGCGGCAACGAAAAAACCGTTGCGAAAAGACAGGCGATCAGCGTCCGCGCGCTGGCCGATCTCGATCGATGGATTGCCGACAGCCTGCATATTGCTGCGGCGGCGTGAGTCCTTCATGAGCTTGCCCAAAGACGACGCCGCCATTTTGTCGGCGCAATGGACCGAAGGCGTATTGCTGAAGCGCGACGTGTTTTCCACCGTCGAGCGCGGCCGCTTTCGCGGGCGCGACGGCGAGGTCGATGCGGTATTGCGCCGGCTCGATCAGGTGCCGTGGTGGTCCTACATCGTCGCGCGCCATCTGTTTGCGCGCGAGCGCCGGGCGCTGGCACTGGCAAGCGATCTCGATGTTGGGCCGAAATTGCTGTGGGCCGGCCGGCAGGCGCTGGTGCGCGGCTTCATCGACGGCGTGGCGCTGCATCTGGCCAAACCCTATCGCGATATCGGCTATTTCCGCTCCGCCAAGGCGGCGCTGCGCAAGCTGCATCGCGTCGGCGTTTGCCACAACGATCTTGCCAAGGAGCAGAACTGGCTGCGCGGCAGCGATGGTCGCGCCTATGTCACGGATTTTCAGCTCGCGGTGTGCTTTCGGAGGCGCAGCCGGCTGTTCCGGATCGCGGCATATGAGGATCTCCGGCATCTGCTCAAGCACAAGCGCAGCTATGCACCGGACGCCCTGACGCCGAAAGAGCGCCAGATTCTTAGCCGCAAGTCGTTGGTCGCCAGCATCTGGCTCGCGACCGGCAAGAAGGTCTACCGCGCCATTACCCGCGGCCTGTTCAATTTTACCGATCGCGAAGGCGGCGGACGGCGGCTCGTCAATGACGCCCCCATACTGAGCAAGTTGATCCGGAAAAATTCCGCCGTCCGCGATGCGGCTATTGTCGCCTTTGCCGACCGCCGCACCGGTGTCGGGCTTTATGCCTTTGTCGAGGCCGACCAGACCGCGCTCGAGACCGAACTGCGCGACGAACTTGCCGCGGCCAAAGGGCCAAAGCCGCCGGAGCACATCCAGGTGGTGCAGGCGCTGCCGCGCGACAGCGCCGGAAAGCCGCGCACCGAGATCCTGCAGCTTGTTGCAATGAACCAGCTCGATCTGATCGAGCCCTTGATGACCAGCGAGGCTGACCGCGCATTCCTGAAGAGCATTCTGGAATCGCGCAAGAATCTGCGAGATCGATTCAATTTCGAGGCGGCCGACCTGAACTCGCCATGACCTCATGCGCGTCATTGCGAGGAGCGCAGCGGCGAAGCAATCCATTCTTCCTTTGAGACTATGGATTGCTTCGCTTCGCTCGCAATGACGAATGGCCGCTGCTGCAGTGCCTGCGTTAGCCTCCGAATTCCCGCGACCGCGATGCTCGCCACAGCGTCCATAATGTCCGAAACCTCGATGCAACCTCGGGCACAAAGGGATCGTTGTCCGCGCGTGACATACGCTGGAGGTTGCGGCCAACCAGCGCCAGCGGCAGAAACACCCGCCTCGCCTGTGGCGGCGCCGTCGCCAGCAGCGCGAGCGCCGTCTTCAAATGGGCTTGCGCCTCGCCGATCAACTGATCCAGCGCCGCGCGCAACTTTGGTGTCTGCTTCCCTGCGAACACTTCCTCCAGGTCGCTGCCGTTACGCTCCAGCAATTGCAGTGGCACGAACAGCTGGCGCCGCGAGGCATCAAGCGGCAATGCCAGCAGCACTTGCGTGATGCCTTGCGCCAGTCCGGCATGGCGCGCCAAGTGCTCGATCTCGTCGGACTGCCATCCGGCAATCCGTGCGCCGAGCGAAAATAGCGCCGACGAAGTGTCGTTGATGTAGCCTTCCAGCGCCGCCATGGTCGGCATCGGATCGTTGTAGAGATCGAACTGATGCTCATCGATCAGGCGCGACAGCCGCTCGACCGGTAGACGCCAGTTCCGGATCGCCAGCAGCAGTTCAGCCGCGACCGGATTGCCTTCGACCCCGCCATGGCCGGTGCCCGCCAGCACGTCCGTCCACCATTGCAAGCGCATCTCGCCGGGCAGCGGCTGGCTCACCTGCACGTGCACCCGGGAGATCTCGACGTTGAAGGCATAAAGCGCCCACAGCGCGCGACGCTGGGCCGCCGGCATGAATAGCGTGGATGCGTAGCGGGCAAAATCATGGGCGCGCACCAGTTCGGCGCAGAAATCGGCGGATTGCCGGCTTTCCACCGCACCGCTCATGGCACCGCGATCAGCGCCGCTGCGACACGCCGCCGCTCGCCGATCATGATGTTGTAGGTGCGAACGGCCGGACCGGTCTGCATCGTATCCAGCACCACCCTCACCGCGCGTAACGCCTCCCGAAGCGCCGGCGGCGGCAGCCAGACATCGGTACCGGTGCCGATGATCAGCGTATCGATGCCGGCGGCCGCGGCGAACACGCGCGCCAGCGCGGCCTTGTCGATATCTTCAGCTTTGCTGACCGGCCAGGCCCAGATCGCATCCGGCAGGCACAGCAACGAGCCCCGATGCGACATGTCCGCGAAGGCGAAGCCGCCATTGCCGTAGGCCTCGATCGGCGCCGATCTTGGAAGATGCGGAGCGTCAGCGCGGCCCGCCATCGTCACTTCTTCGACGGTTTGTCCGGCGCATCGACCCGGTTGGTGCCGACGCCAAGATAGATCAGGATCGGCGCCGCGATGAAGATCGAGGTGTAGGTGCCGACCAGGACCACGCCGAACATCATGACCGCGGTGAAGCTGTGAATGGCCGGACCACCGAACAACAATAGCGCCAGCAATGCCAGCGTCACCGTGACGTGGGTGATGATTGAGCGCGACAGAGTCGAGTTGATCGATTCGTTGAGCAATTCCGGCATCGGCATTTTCTTGTAGCGCCGCAGCATTTCGCGAATCCGGTCATAGATCACGACGGTGTCGTTCAGCGAATAGCCGAGAATCGTCAGCAGCGCTGCGATACTGGTCAGGTCGAAATCGACCTGCGTGATCGACATGAAGCCGATGGTCAGCACGATATCATGAACGTTGGCGATCATCGCGCCCAGCGCGAACTGCCATTCGAACCGGAACCAGAGATAGATCAGGATCGAAAGGATCGCGAGCATCAGGCCGAGCATGCCGTAAGCCAGCAATTCTCCGGAAACGCGCGGGCCGACCACTTCGACACGCCGGTAGTCGACGGCATCGCCGAGCGCGCCGCGGACCTTCTGTACCGCGGCCTGCTGCGCGGCGTCGCCGCCGGGCTGCTCGGCAACCCGGATCAGCACCTCCGCGGGGCCGCCGAACTGCTGCATCTGAATGTCGCCGAGACCAAGACCGCCCAGGGTCGCCCGCATCGACGGGATGTCGGCAGTGCCGGACTTGGCCTGCACTTCCAACAGCGTTCCGCCCTTGAAATCGATGCCGAAGTTCAGCCCATGGGTGAAGAACAGCGTGATCGCGGCAATCGAAAGCAGCGCCGAAATCGGGAAACTGATGCGACGGAAGCGCGTGAAGTCGAAATGCGTGTTGTCCGGGACGATCCGCAGCGACGGCAACCAGCCGAAACAGCTCACGACCGTCAGCACGACGATCAGAGCGCCCAGCCCCAGAAGAACGAGATGTGTCACGAACGGCTCCGCATTCCCTGGAACATGATCCAACCAGGCTCGATCATATTCGTCGCTTTATCTTGCTGTGAGGCATGATCTCGTTCCGAAAACCGGTATCCATTTTTCGGGATCATGGCCTAGATCGGCACGCTTTGCGGCCGCTTCCATCGCACCCAGCCCGCGACGATCAGGCGGGTGAGCGTAAAGGCGGTAAAAACGGTGGTGATAATGCCGATGCCGAGCGTCACGGCGAAGCCGCGCACCGGCCCGGTGCCGATGTAAAACAGCACCGCGGCGGCGATGAAGGTGGTGATATTGGAATCGAGAATGGTCGACAGCGCGCGCTTGAAACCGGCATCGATGGCGGAAATCGCAGTGCGCCCGCCGCGCAATTCCTCGCGGATACGCTCGTAGATCAGCACGTTGGAGTCGACGGCGATGCCAACGGTCAGCACGATGCCGGCAATGCCGGGCAGCGTCAGCGTCGCATTCAACAGCGACAGCACGCCGAAGATCATCGCGACATTGATGGCGACCGCGATGTTGGCGAACACGCCGAACAGCCGGTAGGTCAAGAGCATGAACACAATCACCATGATCGAGCCGACATAGGCGGCAAGTTCGCCTTTTTCGATCGAATCCTGCCCGAGCCCCGGCCCGACGGTGCGTTCCTCGATGATCGTCAGCGGCGCAGGCAGCGCGCCGGCGCGCAGCAGGATCGCCAGATCGTTGGCCTGCTGTACGGTGAAATTACCTGAAATCTGGCCGGAGCCGGCGGTGATCGGTTCCTGAATCACCGGCGCCGAGATCACCTTGTTATCCAGCACGATCGCGAACGGCTCTTTGACATGTTCGGAGGTCGCCTTGGCGAATTTCGCCGAACCGCGCGCGTTGAACTTGAAGGACACGATCGGCTGACCGTTGCGCTGGTCGAAGCCGGGCTGAGCGTCGATCAGGTCTCCGCCGGAGACCAACACCTCTTTCTTGATGACATAAGGCCGCGGGTTCTCTGGATCGGCGCTGGGGAGCAATTCCGAATCCGGCGGCACGCCTCCCTGTTGGGCCTGATCCGGCGGCACCGTGAGATCGACCATCCGGAATTCCATCTTGGCGGTCTTGCCGAGCAGCTCTTTCAAACGGGTCGGGTCCTGCAGGCCCGGCACCTGCACCAGGATGCGATCGTTGCCCTGACGCTGGATCAAGGGCTCGACAGTGCCGAGCTCGTTGACGCGACGCTCGACGATCTGGATCGACTGCTCGACCGATTGCCGGATGCGGTCGGTGATCGCGGCCTGCGGAACCGTCAACCGGATCAACCCGCCGCCGGCATCGGCAACCTCGAGGGTGCGCTGGCCGTTGGAGCCGAGCAAACCACCCAGCGGCTGCGACAGCTCGCGCAGTTTTGTGAGGGCGGTCTGCAGCTCGGTGTCTTTGGTGATGCGTACCTCGACGGTATCACTGCGCACATTGAGGCCGGTATAGCCGATCTTGGCCTCGCGCAGCACACGGCGCGTATCGTCGCGCACTTGATCGAGCTTCTCCTTCTTGACGTAGTTGGAGTCGACCTCGAGCAGAAGGTAGGAGCCGCCCTGCAGGTCGAGGCCGAGCACCAGATGCCGCTGTGCCCATGCTGGCCAGGTCTTTACTTTGGCTTCGGGGAAAAAGTTCGGAACGGCGCAAAGGCACACCACCAGCGCGGTCAGGATGATCGCCAGCGCCTTCCACCGCGTGAAATACAACATCGAGTTGACCTGTCAGATTCTGGAATGTGCGCCGGTTGAAAAGCGCGCTAGCTCGCCGAGCCGTTATCCTTGGCGATTTCAGCCTTTTCCTTGGCCGGCTCGCCCTTGGCGCGCACGCCGGAAATCATCTGCCGCATCTGCCGTACCCGGACCCCGTCGGAGATTTCGAATTCGATCTGATCGTCATCGACCACCTTGGTCACCTTGCCGACGAGCCCACCTGTCGTCACCACGGTGTCGCCGCGACGGATGTTCTTCACGAGTTCGGCATGGTCCTTCACCTTCTTCTGCTGCGGCCGCAGAATCAGGAAATACATGATCACGAAGATCAGCGCGAATGGCAGTAGCGACATCAACATGCTGTTGGTATCGCCGCCAGCCCCGGCCTGGGCAAACGCAGGAGTAATCAGCATTCGGACAATCCTCGTGGAACGGGAATGAACCGGCAACGCATTGGCGTCAGGCCGGCTCGGGCAAATTCGCGCGGACTATAGCGGTCGCGGTCCCAATTGCAACGCTGCCAGACCCCACAATTGCCCTTCATTTGAGTGGCTTGCAGCCTCCCTTGCGGCCCGATAAGGGTGCGCGGTCAGGAGCCCCAGAGATGTCGAAAAAGCCTCGCAAAACCAGCCCCCGCGCCGCCGCCAGGGCGGCTTTGCGAAAACCCCGGCCAGCCGAGACAAAACGGCCGGCGGCCGAGCAAGACACTGCGGAACGGATCGTGCGCGCGCTCGAAGCCATCGCGACCCATCTGTCGGCCGCATCGCCTGCAACCGCCAATGCCGCCGATTTATTCGACAGCGCCGACGCGTTCGTCTGGCACCCCGAAGGACGGCTGGCGCCGGTGCCTCGCGTCAGCCGCGTCGATCTCGGTCTGCTCAAGGGAATCGAGCGGATGCGCGACATCCTGATCGAGAATACCGAGCGCTTTGCCGATGGCCTGCCCGCCAACAATGCGTTGCTGTGGGGCGCGCGCGGCATGGGAAAATCGTCGCTGGTAAAGGCGGCCCATGCCAGCATCAACGCCAGCCGCAAGCCGGCCGATCGCCTGAAACTGATCGAGATTCACCGCGAGGATATCGAGAGCCTGCCGGCATTGATGGATTTGCTTCGCAGTTCGGATTTCCATTTCATCGTGTTCTGCGACGACCTGTCGTTCGACGGCAATGATGCCTCGTACAAATCGCTGAAAGCGGTGCTGGAAGGGGGAATCGAGGGACGTCCCGACAATGTGATCCTGTATGCGACGTCCAATCGCCGTCACCTGCTGGCGCGCGAGATGATCGAGAACGAGCGCTCGACCGCGATCAATCCCGGCGAAGCGGTCGAGGAAAAAGTCTCGCTGTCGGACCGCTTCGGATTATGGCTCGGCTTTCACCGCTGCAGCCAGGATGAATACCTTGCCATGGTGAAGGGTTATTGCAGCCATTTCGGCATCAGGCTCGACGAAGCCGAACTTGAGCGCGACGCGCTGGAATGGTCGACCACGCGCGGTTCGCGCTCCGGCCGCGTTGCCTGGCAGTTCACGCAAGAATTGGCGGGCCGGCAGGGCGTGCGGATCAAGCAGAAATAGGCGTCGTTGAGATAAGGCAGGAGAGCGCACTGCGCTCCTTTAACGTCATCTGTCATATCCGCGAAAGCGGGTATCCAGTTCGCCGCAGCCCCGCTGATTCAATCACTGGTACTCTGGAATACTGGATCGCCCCCGCTTTCGCGGGCGATGATGCATAGGGCACTGAATGACGTCCCGCTAGCCAATCAGGAAATAACCGAAGCTTACGCCCCATTGAGGAATTGAAGCGGGTCGACCGGCGACGAGCCCTTGCGGATCTCGAAGTGCAGCTGCGGCGATCCGACCTCGCCCGACTGACCGGATTTGGCAATGACCTGGCCGCGCTTGATGGTGTCGCCACGCTTCACCAGCAATTCGCTCGCATGGGCGTAGGCGGTGACGTAACCGTTGGCGTGCCGAACCAGAACCAGGTTGCCATAGCCCTTCAGCTCATTGCCCGAATAGGCAACGACGCCATCCTCGGCAGCCTTGACCGGCGTGCCCTCGGGCACTGCCAGGTTGATGCCGTCGTTGGCCTTGCCGTTGGCCTTGGCGCCATAGGCGGTAATCACCTTGCCGCGCACCGGCCAACGGAAGGTCGGCAGCGCGCCGGTTGCTTCGCTGGCCTTGACCGGGGTTTCGGCTGCAGGCGTGTCTTCGAGCTTGGTGGTGGCCTGGGCCAGATGCGCCGTCTGCGGCGGTCCTGCCGTCGCGGCAGCTATTTTGGTCGTGGGCGGTGCCGGTGCAACCGCGGGCTGGGCCGCCGCAACCGCCCCGGGCTGTACAGCCGGAGCAACAGCTGCGGCCTTCGCACCCGGCACGGTGAGTTTCATGCCAAGCTTGAGCTTGGTCGACGGCTCAAGGTTGTTGGCCCTCGCCAGTTCGGCGACCGAGACATGATTGCGGCGCGCGATGCTGAGCAATGTGTCGCCGTGATTGACGACATGAACGGACGGCGCCGCGCTCGCCACGGCCACCGGCTTGCTCACCGGCGCGGCAAGCGCGGGAGCTGCCGCAACCGACGCGGTCGGATGCGGAATGATCAATTGCTGACCGGGCGACAAGGCGCGCGGCCCTTTGTAGCCATTGGCCTGCATGATGGCGGCGGCCGAAACGTTATAGCGGCGCGACAATATTTCGAGGGTGTCGCTGGTGCCGACGATGATCGTGGTGCCGCCCTGACCGGGCCCGCGTGCGGCCACCGAGCGCGGCGCGACACTGCCGGTGGACTCAATCGGATGGGCGGGCGGAGAATAGGAGGCCAGGCCGCGCCCTCCTCCGGACACACCGCCGGTTGGATAAGACTGCGGCGCCGCAATCGGCGGCGGCAGCGCCGATGATTGATATTGTGACTGGTACTGCGGACGGGAATATTGCGGAAGCTCGCGGCGTTCGACCGTGGGCGTCGGGACCGAACCCGTCGCTTCCTGCCGGGATGCAAAGGGATTGGAAAAGGAATCTTGCGAGAGGCGCGTCGACGTATCGGCACTGCAGCCGGCAAAACCAATCGACATCAGCGCCAGCACCGCGGCCTGCGGTACGCGGCGCGAGCAAAGCAACTCGACGACACGGGACATGGTTACTCACTCGTACGCAACAAAATACTGTTTTGAGTAAACACCTCCCCAGTAAACAACCGCTTAACCCTGCGAATAAGATGTTGGCGAGACAGCCGATCCGGACTTCACAATTCGCGGGCGATGCCGGGCAGCGCCGGTACGAAGCGGACATCGACCAGATCCTTGCGCACAACGCCGGCGTCCGTCCTGGTCAAGCGGACCAGCGTCTGGGCCCCCTGGTGCGGCCCGACCGGTGCGATCAGGATACCGCCGGGCTCGAGCCGCTCCGTCAGCGCCTCGGGAATCCGCACCATGGCCGCGGTGACCATGATGCGGTCGAAAGTGCCGGCGCCGGCCGGGATATCGAAGCCATCCCCCAGCATCACCTCGACATTGTCGCAGCCGAGCTTTTCGAGCCGCGACCGGGCACTGTCGGCAAGGGTCCGGTAACGCTCGATCGTCAGGACTTCCCGGCATAGCCGCGACAGGATGGCGGCCTGGTATCCGGAGCCGGTGCCGATCTCCAGAACGCGGTGCTGCTTCTGCGGCTGCAGCTGCTCGGTCATGTAAGCCACCACGAACGGTTGGCTGATGGTTTGCCCGCAGGCGATGCCGAGCGCGCTGTCACGATAGGCATCGGCGCGGTCGGCAGCCACCACGAAAATATCGCGCGGAATCTCTTCCATGGCCCGCAGCACGGTCTGATCGCTGATCCCGCGCCGCCGCAGGTTAAGCTGAAACCTCATCTTTTCCGGCGGATTCTGGCTGGTGGGCATGGCCATCTCTTCAAATCCTGATCGGGCCAGTCTAGCGCGCCCCGGTTGAACCGATGGATGCAATATGGGCTGTCCGGTTAAGGAATAACTTGTTCTCCAACCGGCGTTCCCGCTATGGCACCCGAGCAACACCCGGCTTGACAACCGCTCCCGCCCGATGGCCAGGCGGCGCAACCGGTCGATCGCGGGAAACTGGAATTCGCGCTCACGTTGACATTGCGCCGGTTGACGTTATTTGCGAACCTCGATTGGGGACGGCAAGGACAGCATCATCATGACTGCAACGCGACCGCCGGGCGGTTCGGTGTTCCTCGTCGAGGACGAGGTCATGATCAGGATGATGGTCGCCGACATGCTGGAAGAACTGGGCTACCGCGTCGCGGCAGAGGCCGGTGAAATCAACGAGGCGATCAAGCTTGCGCAATCCGCCGAGTTCGACATCGCCATTCTCGACGTCAACGTCAACGGCAAGGTGATTTCGCCGGTTGCCGAATTGATCAAGGCGCGCAACCGCCCGTTCATCTTCGCAACCGGCTATGGCGCGTCGGGTCTTCCCGAGCAGTACCGCGACCGCCCCGCGCTGCAAAAGCCCTTCCAGCTCGAAACCCTGGCGCGCATGATCGACGTCGCGTTGAAGAGCCCGACGGTGTAGATTCTAGATCGAATTGACAGATGACCAATCGACGTCATCCTGAGGACGAAGGTCGGTTGCGCCCTCGAAAGTCCCCTACTTCAGCGTCGCCGTCAGCGCCTGCGAAAACTCATCGTCGGTGCGATCGAGCCGCAGCGGCGTCACCGAAACGTAGCGCCCGGCCAGCGCGGCCAGATCGGTCCCTGCCGCGGGCACCTCGGTTTGCGCGAGGCGTTCGAACCCGATCCAGAAATACGGGTTGCCGCGACCGTCGCGGCGCTCGTCGATTTTCAGAAAGCCGAGATTGCGCTTGCCCTGCCGCGTCACGCAGATGCCAGCGACGTCCTCCGGCCCGCAGGAGGGAAAATTGACATTGATCACGGTGTTCTTGGGCACGCCGGCGGCGATCGCCTTGCGCAAGATCTCGGGGCCGAATTTCAGCGCGGTCTC
>JAJYAH010000619.1 GCA_021779635.1 Pseudomonadota bacterium
AGCGCGGTGGTTACGACGAGTCCTGCCTTGAAGGGAGGTTATGAACTTGCGCATACCTCAAAGGGAACTCTGGGCGGTATATTGTGCAATAAATCGGACGGCAGAAAGTACCTCCTGACCTGTGCACACGTCACATTGGGTCAGAAGCTAACGGCAATCACACCCGGTGGTACCGTAGCGCTCGATCCACCCGCGCATGAATCTGAACTCATGGACAACCCAGTGCCAGGTTGTAGTCCAAAACATCCAAAGTGCGTAACCAACGATGTGGATGTAGCGCTAATCGACGTTACCTCCGAAAATTGGACCAACGAGATAGAAGGGCTAGGAACAGTAACAGCCATTCATTATCTTGCCTCTCTATCTGTTAATAATTCTGTATATTCGCACGGTGCCGGTACAGGCAAGATACGATCGTGGGCCATGCATGGATTTTCAGTTTGGCGCGAATTTGTCGTGAATGGTGTAAACTATTGCTACAGAGATTTGATTCACTATAATTCCCAATCAACGCTTCCGGTGGCTGCCCCGATCGCTCGCGCGCTTTCGTATGTACCCCAAAACGGAGATTCCGGTGCTTGGCTGTGTAGACGCTTGGGATCGTCTCAGAATGCATTTTGCGGAATGCATATTGGCAGTGACGGCGTCAACGGTTATGCAATAACGGCTGATGCAATAAAGGTTTGGGCGGCACTTCCCAGCATTGATCTCGAATTGGAGACATTTTGAGGAGCGTGGAGTAGCTAAGCTAAGAGGAATTATCGATATTTCTACTACTAAATTGTGATCCTCTCCACTTCATCCAACGTGATCTCGTCGCCCGTGCGATCATAGAGCTTCGTTGTGCGCGGGCTCTCGTGCGCCGCCATCGCCTGCGCTTTCTCCAGTGTGCCCCCGGCCTCGAGATAGGCGGTGATGCCCGTGGCGCGAAAGGTGTGGCAGCCGATCTTTACTCTGAAGCCCAGATCAGCGGCACGTCGTTGGATCATCCGCCACGCGTCGATCCGATTCATCGCTTGGGCGGTCAACGTGCCGGTGCGACCGGCGGCGGAGCGGAAGAGGGGAGCCTTGCCATCGTCGCGGATGGCAGCCGCCTCGATGTAGGCGTCGAGATAGGCCTCCAGGCTATGGTGCGCTGGCATCTCGTGGCGTTTGCCGCCCTTCTCATGCAGCCGCACCCACCAGCGCTTGCTCTTCGGGTAGTAGTCCTCGACGCGCATGGCGACGACGGCGCCAATGCGGGCGAAGGCGAACGTCATAACGCTGATCAAAGCGCGATCGCGCAGCCCGACGAGCGTCGAGGTGTCGATGCTGTCCAGCAGTTTTCGCGCCTGGTCGGCGTCCAGCACCGTCGTCTTGCCGGTTTTCACAACGTGCTTCGGCCCACGGACAGAATGCGCCGGATTGGTGGCGACGACCTGGCCGGTGACCAGCCAGTCGAACAGCATGCGGATCGCGGCCAGGTGCTGGTTGACCGTCGGCTTCTCGAAATCTTTTCCCATGCCTTCGATGTAGGCCGCGACATGCAGCGGCTCGATGTTTTCGATCGCGCCAAGCTGATGGCGGTCGCACCAAGCGAAGAATCTTCCTGTCGCATGCAGGTAGGCCGTGCGCGTGTTGCGGTTGCGGATGGTGGCGGCGAAGAATTCCAGAAAGCGCCGGGTCGCATGCTCGCCGGCGTCGGCGATGATCGCCGGCACCACGATCGCGGCGGCGATCGACGCGGAGACCATGGTAGCCGACGGCGCGACGGTGAGCGCGCGCCCGGGCGCCGCAGTCGGGTCGCCGCCGGTGTCGACGGTCGTGTCGTTCGAGGTCGAATCGTGCGTCTGGTCTGGCATGGGATTAGTGTAACATAACGTCCTTTATGTTGCATTATAAATCGGCCGGCCGGCTGAGACGGCCGACGGCCAGCGCGATAGAGATGGATTGAATTGATAACGGAATCGTCGCACTCTGATGACGACAGCCAAGGAGGCGCAATGTAAGCGCCCGGTCTTCCACGTGTAGCGGCGCGGCCGGCGGCCGGCGATCCTGCGGATCTCTGGAGCCTCCTTCTGTAGCTCCAGAAGGAGGCGAGCTTGGCGGATATCGAAGTCGTGGGGCGGATCGAGCGACGGCGGATCTGGAGTACGCAGGAGAAGGCGGCTCTGCTCGCCGAGGTGGACGCCGAGGGCGGCAAGGTGGGTCTGGTGGCGCGGCGGCATCGGATCTCGGAGAGCCTGCTCTACAATTGGCGGTCTGCGCGCAAGGCCGCCGCCGTCGCCGCGGGCGCGGCGGAAACTGTCGCGTTCGTGCCTATCGGCATGATCGAGAAGCCGGCCCACCATGGCTCCGCGCTGCTGGCGCCGCCGAACCCTGAGCCGAGCCGGCCGCCGCCATCCAGCGACGGCAAGGCGGGAACAATCGAGATCGCGTTGCCGAGCGGCGCCCGCGTCAGTGTCGACGCGTTCGTCAACGAGAAGGCCTTGTCGCGGGTGCTGCGCGCGATGAAGCGCTCGACATGATCAGCCTGGCGCCGGGAACCAAGGTGTACCTCGCCTGCCGCCCCGTGGATCTTCGCAATGGATTTGATGGCCTGGCCGCGAAGGCGCAGCAGATCATCGGCGCCGATCCGTTCAGTGGCCACCTGTTCATTTTCCGCGGCAAACGCGGTGATTATTTCAAAGGCCTGTACTGGGACGGCAGTGGGCTGTGGCTGATCGCCAAGCGGCTGGAGCGCGGCCGCTTCGTCTGGCCGCCGATCGTGGACGGCGCGATGACGCTGACGCCGGCGCAGTTCTCGGTGCTGATCGAGGCGATGGACTGGCGCCGCACCATAGCCCCGCCGCCGCCATCGCAACCAGTTCTGATCTAGCAAGTCTGCGATTCGGCCGGGCTGTGGCTCGACCGGACCGGCTTTGCTAGGGTTGCACATGTCGCTCGCCACGGCCGAATTGCCTGCCGATCCGGATGCCCTGCGCGCCTTTGCGCTGGCCTGCCAGGGCGAGCTGAAGGCCGCCCAGACGGCAGTTCAGCTCAAGGCGCTGGAGATCGAGAAGCTCCGCTTCCAGATCGCCAGGCTGCGCCGGATGCAGTTCGGCGGTCATCGGAGCGGATCAGCCGTCAGATCGCGCAGCTGGAACTGCAGCTCGAGGAGTTGGAGACCGGCGAGGCCGAAGAGACCGTGCGTGCCGAAGCCGGCGATGCCGCGGCGCCCATCCCCGTCCGCGCCAAGCCGAAACGCAAGCCACTGCCCGATCATCTGCCCCGCCTTTGGCGGCGGGATGGCCAGGCTCGGCGAGGATGTGACCGAGGTGCTGGACTACGTGCCGGGGCATTTTCAGGTCATCCGCCACGTCCGGCCGAAATTCGCCTGCCGGGCGTGCGATGCCATCACCCAGGCGGCCGCCCCGGCGATGCCGACGCCGCGCGGCCGCGCCACACCGGCCATGCTGGCGCATCTGCTGGTGGCGAAATACCTCGACCACCTGCCGCTGTATCGCCAGAGCGAGATCTATGCCCGCGAAGGTCTGCAGCTTGACCACTCGACGCTGTGCGATTGGGTGGGACAGGCGGCCTGGCTGCTCGATCCGATCGTGGCGGCGATCCGCGCCCATGTGTTCGCGGCCGGGAAGATCCACGGCGACGATACGACGGTCCCTGTGCTGGCGCCTGGCCTTGGCCGGACCAGGACCGGGCGGCTCTGGGTCTATGTGCGCGACGACCGGCCGTTTTGTGGCGGCGCCCCTCCGGCCGCCGCGTATTTCTACAGCCCCGATCGCACCGGCGCCCGCCCGGCCGCACACATGGCGAGCTTCACCGGCCTGCTCCAGGCGGACGGGTATTCCGGGTTCGAGAAGTTGTACGACCCGGCCCGAACCAAGCCCGGCCCGATCATCGAAGTCGCCTGCTGGGCCCACACGCGCCGCGGATTCTTCGACGAGTGGGAGCACCACAAATCCGCAACCGCCAAGCAGGCGCTGGACCGGATTGCGGCAATCTATGCCGTCGAAGCGCGCGCCGCCTTTGCGCCGATCGCCGAACGCGTGGAACTGCGCCGCGAAACCGCGCCGTTGGTCGACGCCTTCTTTGGCTGGGCCGAGGCAACGGTCGCCAAGCTGTCGGCAAAGTCCTCGCTGGCCGGCGCGTTCACCTATGCGATCAATCGCCGCGCCGCCCTCTCGCGGTTCATCACCGACGGACAGCTCGAGGTGGACAACAACATCGCCGAAAACGCGATGCGCTGTATTGCCCTTGGACGAAAGAATTTTCTCTTCGCCGGGTCCGATACCGGCGGCGATCGGGCAGCCTCGATCTACACCATCGTCCAGACGGCAAAGCTCAACGGCTTGAACCCCGAAGCCCATCTGCGCGACACGCTGACCAGGATCGCCGACGGCCATCCGATCAACAAGCTCGACGCCTTGATGCCTTGGAAAATGGCGCCCGCGGCGGGTGCTGCGTGACAATCCAATCCGCATCGCCGAATTCAGCGACTGCGGATGCCGCCGAGCGCCCACTCATCGCGTGCCCCTTCGTCTATGCGAACGGACGCGCCTGCACCGGCCACGTCGTCCGCGTCGAAGCCTACAAAGCGGACCTCACCTGGAGCGCCGACGCGGAAGGGACCTGGATGAGCTGCTGCCGGTTTGGTGGACACCGAGTTAAGGTTTCCCACCGGATCGGAGGCTCAGGATGACGCGCCGGATATTTAGCCGTGAGTTCAAGCTGGAGGCGGTGAATCTGATCAAGGAGCGCGGGGTCTCCGTTGCTCAGGCGGCCCGTG
>JAJYAH010000620.1 GCA_021779635.1 Pseudomonadota bacterium
TCCGGCTGCTTACGTGGTGCTTACGCGAGAACGGGAGTTTGGACGGGGGTTTCCCATGGCTAAGCTCACGAAGCGGCTCGTCGACGCCGCCGAGTCCCTCGAGAAAGACTACGTCATCTGGGATGACGAGCTACCAGGTTTCGGCCTGCGCGTCTTCGCTTCTGGCAAGCGCAGCTACGTCCTGCAGTACCGAGCGCTCGGCCGTTCGCGCCGCTACACGATTGGCTTGCATGGCGTGTGGACCGCGGAAAGCGCGCGTCAGGAGGCGAAGGTCCAATTGGGCCGCGTTGCTCAAGGGGACAATCCGGCAGAGGAGCGCCAGCTCGACCACAAGGCGATCACCGTCAAAGAGCTTTGCACGCTCTACCTGAAAGACCTCAATGCCGGCCTGATCCTAGGGAAAGGCGGGCGGCCCAAGAAGCCACACACCATCGTCACGGATGTCGGGCGGATCAATCGGCACATCATACCGCTCCTAGGCACGCGCCGGGTGAAGGATCTCACCAAGGCTGACATCAACAAGGCGCTGAAGGACATCATGGCCGGGAAAACGGCTGTGTCGATCAAGACAAGCAAACTCCGAGGCAAAGCCATTGTGACCGGCGGCGCCGGTACGGCGACCCGCACGATCGGCTTGTTCGGCGGCATCCTCACCTACGCTGTCGAAGCGGGCATCATCGCGATCAACCCAGCCCATGGCCTGCGCAAGCCAAAGGACAACGTGCGAACCCGCCGGCTCACTGAAGCTGAGTATCGAACCCTCGGCGAGATGCTGAGAACCGTCGAGCGGGACGAGAAGTATGCGACGACGGTCGAGATCATCCGTCAGATCGCGCTTACCGGCTGCCGTCGAAGCGAGATGATCGGTCTGAAATGGATCGAGGCCGACACGGACGGAAGCTGCCTGCGATTGATCGACAGCAAGGAAGGCACGTCGGTCCGTCCCGTCGGCCTTCCTGTCGTCGAATTCCTCGAAGCGCGGCGAAAGGCGGCCTCCGGGGCTCATGTCTTTCCCGGCTGCGGAGAGGATAACGCCTTCGGCAGCTTCCCGAACCACTGGGAGCAAATCTTCAAAAACTCACCGCTCTCCGACGTCACCCCGCACGTCCTGCGACACAGCTTCGCGAGCGTTGGAAACGATCTCGGCTTTACGGAGATGACGATCGCAGCACTGGTCGGTCACTCGAAGGGATCGGTCACGAGCAAGTACATCCACGCACTCGATACGGCCTTGATCATGGCAGCAGATACCATTGCCGGATATATCGAGGGCCTCCTGGACGGGAAGGAGTTCAAGCAGACCACTTACGCGCTCGATCGCGATTCCCGAAAGGCCGCGCTAGCTCGGTTCCTCCTGAAGGCGGCCGGCGAACGCGGCGCAGCAGACGAAGTGGAGCATCGCAAGGCCGCTTAACGAGGGCTATTCTGGCGGCGCTTCACGCTGATGCGGCAATTTGTATGCCTCAACCTGCCAAGGCCCTCGATAGTTCTCTATGATGCCGTCGGTAGGCGCGGGCATACCGGCAACGATCGCGATCTGACCTAGACACCGGCTCAGGTGTCCGCGCAGGATTTCGAGCCCGTCAAAGTATGCTTGGCGCACGTCGGCCGGCCGACGGAACTCACCGAACCTTGGATGCGGCGGCGCATTCTCGTCACGCTGCAGCAGCTCCTCGAACGTCATGAACTGGCGAATACCGGTCGCCATCGCATCAAGTAGAAGGAAGAGTGGTCCATCCTGAAATTCGGCGAGGTCCACCTCCTTGTCGACGATGAACTGGCGAATCTCCTTGAGCGACGCGAGCGCTCGGTCGATGCAGTCGTCACAGCATTCCCACGCAGATAGGACGCGGCGATCACGCAAGCGCAGGACGATTTCGCGCGCCACAATGCGCTCGCGATCTTTTGGGCTGACCGCGATGCTGATGAACGGAAGGTTCAAGGTGACGTCCCCGATCCTGCTAGCGACCTGGCGGCGCGCGCGCGCAAGGAGGTCGGTCAAATCGAATTTGAAGGGTATGTCGCCGCTTCGCATAGTTCAGGTCTCTTCCGGAAGCGTGATGGACGCGGCAACAGCCGCCCCGATGGGGCCTGACCGCCGTTCGAGGAAATAGCGGACACGATCGTCGTTCGTGTCGTCGAACTGTTGCCCAACCTGACAGGTCAACAGGAGATCGGCCGCCCAGATTTCGAGGGACCAATCTCGATCGACGCAGGCGGACTGTATCGACTTGAAGCTGGGAGATGCGCCGTCACCGAGTTCGGCAAGTGCGCGGTGGACGCCATCGGCATCCACCACTCGGTTTCCGATTTGCATCTTACCGACTCGGACGCGCTGTCGAAGCGGATAGTTGACCGTGAATGGAAGTTCGGGCGGCGAGTAGAGTAGGTAGAACACGACCTTGCCGAAATCTCGATTGAGCGTATCGATCAAGCCAACTTGGCGATGACCGGCCTGAATCGAGGCGAACGTGCAAGTTTCATCGAAGCTATATGTTCGGTGAAGTGCGGCGGAAGCCTGGTGGCCATCACGGCGGATGAATGCGTTCATGCCGTGCAGGAAGCCGATTTCATCGTCGTCTTCGACATCCTGATTGATGGGAAAGAGACGCTTGGATTGGAGCAGGCCGATCTTTTTCGCCACCAGCCGATCACCCCGATAGACGAATACGAGGATGGCAATATCCGCCGTCTCCCAGCGCCGACGCTGCGGAAAATCCCAGTCCCAGTGGGGCGCGCCGAGGCGCCGCAATCCGCCTATATTGTGCGTGTCCATTCGGACAATCGCGCCCGAGGGAAGCAACGTCGGTGCGCTTTCGGGGATCAGCGCTTCGATCAACCCGTCATCTAACGACGTCTCACGGATATTGGGAAGATTGACTAAGCGCTCGCATACGCGACGGTTTGCATCCGCAAAAACGCTGCGGAACCACGCGACGACATCATCAGGTATTACTGGCCAAGGATTCAACCGCGCTCCCCCTATACCTCAATAAAATAGTCACGCCGCATCAGCCGACCATGCGTCATCTCCGGCCGCCTTGTCAGTCTAGCCAGCTCCGCGATAGTCCGGAGAACCTGCATCGAACTGGGGTGATGACGGCCATGATCAGCTCACCTTCTTGTCGCACCGCAGCATGGAGAAGTCGCCGCAACGGGGCGGTCGAAACTAGACTTGCGGAGCATTAACCACCGATACTGCCGACGGATTCCGTGCGCGTGATTCCCGGGACTGGAGCGCCCCTGTGTAAATCGGGCGGACTGACTTTAAACAACTCGTTACCCCGCAAATATACTCGCCTCTCGATATCGGCTGAAGGAACAGCACCATTCCCGTCCCGACGATGACCACATCGCAATTTGCGACCGCCTTCGACCTCAGGCCAAATTTGGTGGCCTGGTTCCTCGGCGCCGGGGCGTCGGCCGCGTCCGGCATCCCGACGGGCTACGCGATGATCCGGGACTTCAAGGCGCAGATCTTTTGCCGCGAGACGAACCTGTCGAGGCGGGAGGTCGATACGGCTGATCCGATCTGGATCGATAGGATCGACGCCTTCTTCAAGCAATCTTCGCTTCTGCCGCCTGCCGGGGACCCGACCGAGTATGCGGCAGCGTTCGAAGCGGTGTACCCGCAACCCCGGCATCGCCGCCAGTACGTTGACGACGCGATCTCCAAGGGCACGCCCTGTTTCGGGCACAAGGTCCTCGGCAGTCTGATGGCGTCCGGCAAGGTGGACTGCGTGTTCACGACGAACTTCGATCCCCTCATCGAGGAGGCGGCGCTTTCGGCAAATGCGACCTTGCCTGTGGCGGCCCAGAATCGCCCGACCGTTGCGGCGATCGACTCTGCCGACCGAGCGATGCGTTGCCTCAGCGAATCGGACTGGCCATTGGTAGCGAAGCTTCACGGTGACTATCAGTCGATCGCGATCAAGAATACCGGCTCGGAGCTGGAGCAACAGGACATCCGAATGCGGCATGTCCTGGTAGAGGCTGGCCAAAGATTCGGAATGATCTTTGTCGGCTACAGCGGTCGCGACGCCTCGATCATGGAAGCCCTCACGGATGTCCTCAATACGCCGGCGCCGTTCCCAAATGGCTTGTACTGGCTCACCTCGTCGGCCGCGCGCCTCTTGCCTGCCGTTGCGGAATTTCTGGACCGGGCTCAGGCTGCCGGCGTCGACGTGGCTGTTGTCGAGTGCGCGACCTTTGACGAACTGACTGCCGATCTCATCAAGACGACCGATTTACCGCAGCCGCTCTTCGATCGCGTCATGGATGGGCGTCCGTCGCCGCGCCTGGTGCCGGTGCAACTCCCCACAGCCGAGGCTCGACCCTTCCCCGTCTTACGGTATTCTGCGCTTTTGATTGAAAAGATGCCGTGCACCGCCCGGCGGGTGAAACTCGCACAACATACGACCTCTCCCGCGGTCCGAGAGCTTTTTAAGGAGAAGGGGGTCAGGGCGACGGTCGCGGCTCAAGGGCGAGAGCTGGCCGTGTTCGGCAAGGATCAGGAAATCATCGATGCGCTGGCGCCGCTCGGGGCGGCGCTTGATGGCGAGATTGAATTGAATCCGGTTACCGACAGTTGGGCGATGGGCCTCCTCTACGACGCCCTGGTCAGAAGCTTGGCGCGACGCCTACCGCTCATTCCCCGCTACAAGCGCTCCGGCCATTCCGTCGTTATCGCGTCACCTCGCGAAGGAGACGATCCAGAGCGTCTTCGTCAAAACTCGCGGATGCTGGCCAACCTCCGGAACGCCTATAA
>JAJYAH010000621.1 GCA_021779635.1 Pseudomonadota bacterium
TCGGCTGGCGCCGCGGGATGGTCAGCACCGCGCGCTCCTCGATCACCCGCTGCAAATGATCAATATCGGAATCCGTGGCAACAACGCGGGCGCTCAACTCAATATCTCTTCGAGTCAGCGCATCCACGGATTCGACGATCTGCCTTTCCGCCAGACCACCCATCTCGGCGACCAGCCGATTGAGTTCCTGAAGATCGCTGTCAAATGCCTTGGCGGTATGTTCGAAAACCATTCTTGCTCTCCTCGCGACGAAGGCGCGTCAGCCGAAGCGGCCGGTGATGTAGTCCTGCGTGCGTCGATCGTTCGGCGACGTAAAGATCTTGTTGGTATCGTCGAACTCGATCAGTTCACCGAGATACATGAACGCGGTCTTTTCCGATACGCGAGCCGCCTGCTGCATGTTATGGGTGACGATTACGATGGTGTAGTCGGCCTTCAACTCGTCGATCAGCTCTTCGATCTTGGCCGTTGAAATCGGGTCGAGCGCGGAGCATGGCTCGTCAAACAAGATCACTTCCGGGCGTACGGCAACGGTGCGAGCGATGCACAGGCGTTGCTGCTGGCCACCCGAGAGGCTGAGACCGTTTGCGCTGAGCTTATCCTTGACCTCGCTCCACAGGGCACCGCGCTGCAGGGCCTGTTCGACGCGGCCGTCCAGTTCAGACTTGGGTAGCTTCTCGTAAAGACGGATTCCAAAGGCGATGTTCTCGTAGATCGACATCGGAAATGGGGTCGGCTTCTGGAACACCATTCCTATCCTGGCCCTCAGCAAGTTCAGATCGAGTCCGGGATCGAGAATGTCCGTGCCTTCGAACAGCACTTGACCTTCGGCACGCTGACCGGGATATAGATCGTACATGCGGTTGAGAACGCGAAGCAGCGTTGATTTGCCGCAGCCGGAAGGGCCGATAAAGGCCGTCGCCTTGTTCGCATACAACGGAAGGCTGACGCCCTTGAGCGCCTTTGACTCTCCGTAATAGAAGTTTAGGTTTCGGATCGCGATCTTTTCCCTTTGCACTGGGACCTCCATCGGACGCGACGCAGCGACGGACGCGGGTTTAGCGGCAGCGACGTTCATGATGCTTTCCTCGTTCCTGCCAGCGAACGAGCGACAATGCTCATTGCCAGCACCGCGAGCGTAATTATCAACGCTCCAGTCCAGGCCAGATCCTGCCAGTCCTTGTATGGGCTTAGTGCGAATTGAAATATGACAGACGGCAAACTCGCCATCGGCGCATTCAGATTCGTGCTGTAGAATTGATTGTTGAGGGCGGTAAACAAGAGCGGCGCGGTTTCGCCGCTGATGCGGGCAATGGCGAGCAGCAGCCCGGTAATAATTCCGGATTTTGCCGCGCGGTAGGCGATCTGCCGAATCATGAGCGACCGCGGCAAGCCGATCGAAGCCGCCGCTTCCCGCAATGTATCCGGCACCAGCGTAAGCATGTCCTCGGTGGTTCGAACCATGACGGGGACCACGAGCACAGACAGGACGACGGCGCCGGCCAATCCCGAAAAATGTCCCATCGGACGAACCATCACGTAGTAGATGAACAGGCCGACCACGATCGACGGTGCACTGAGCAGGATGTCGTTGATGAAACGCACCAGACTGGTGAGGTGAGTGTGACGGCCATATTCGGCCATATAGGTTCCGGCGAGGATGCCTATCGGAGCGCCGATCAGAAGAGCCAATGCCGTCATGATCAGGCTGCCGACGATGGCGTTGAGAAGTCCACCTGCCGCACCCGGCGGGGGCGTCATCTCGGTGAAGACGCGAAGCGAAAGTCCGCTAAACCCGTGCCAAAATAACACCCCGAGAATCAACGCCAGCCAGAGGAGACCAACGAACGTCGCAGCATACGATGCCACGGCGGCGAGCACGTTGCGGCGACGACGCGACGCATAAAGCGAGGCATCCATCAGGCGATCCTCCGATTGATCCGGAGCAGCAGGTATCGTGCGATTGCGAGAACAACGAATGTGATGAAGAAGAGAATGAGACCGAGCGCGATCAGGGATGACGTGTAGAGGTCGCCCACGGCTTCGGTGAATTCGTTGGCAATGGTCGCCGATATCGTCGTACCGGGCGCAAGCAAGGACGCGGAAATCTTGTGGGCGTTTCCAATGACAAAAGTGACCGCCATGGTCTCGCCGAGCGCCCGGCCCAGCCCCAGCATCACGCCGCCAATGACCCCGACACGCGTGAATGGCAGCACCACATAGCGCCAGACCTCCCACTGGGTCCAACCCAGCCCGTATGCGGCTTCCTTCAGGACCGGCGGAACGGCATCGAATACGTCACGCGAGATTGACGTGACAAAGGGCAACACCATGATCGCCAGGATCAGGCTCGCCGTTAGAATTCCGATGCCGAAGGGCGGCCCCGCGAATAAAGTTGAAAGCACGGGCACATTTTCGAAGGCCGCTATCACCGGCGGCTGCACGTATTGCTGGATGAATGGTGCAAATACGAACAGACCCCAAATGCCGTAGATGATGCTGGGGATACCCGCCAGCAGTTCGATCGCGATGCCGATCGGACGCCGCAACCACATCGGACAAAGTTCGGTGAGAAACATGGCGATCATCAATCCAAACGGCACCGCGATCAGCATTGCGATCAAGGATGTCACGACCGTGCCATAGATTGGCGCGAGCGCTCCGAACTTTTCGGTAACAGGATTCCAGCTCTGTGCTGTGAGGAACCCAAATCCAAATTCTTGCAAAGCCGGTAGCGCGCCCAAAAAGAGCGACACGATCACGCCGCCAAGGACCACCAGCACGAATACAGCTGCGGTCTTCGTAATGCGATGGAAAACGATGTCGCCGATCCGGAGCCTGTTAAGTACCTTGGCCCGCTCAGCCACATCCTGCACGCCCACCCCGGCCTCCTGCCAAGTCACGTCGACCACGCTGCACCTCCCAATGCACCCGCTGAAGATTCAGAAAGTTGACAGCCGAACCGAAGCCGCTTGCGAATGTGAGAGCGGGGACGCGAAGCGTCCCCGCTCCCGTTGACCTTAGTTAGATGCGGTGAAGAGCGGCTTCCCGCTGCCGTCCTTGATTTCGGCCGTCCACATCTTCTGGATAGCCGTTACCACCTTGTCCGGCATCGGAACGTAGTCCAGTTCTTCGGCCATCTTTGAACCCTTCTTGTAGGCCCAGGCGAAGAACTTCAGCGCTTCGGTGGCGGCGGCCGGGTCTTGCGGCTGGGTGTGGATAAGAATGAACGTAGCGCCTGCGATCGGCCAGGATGTGGCGCCCGGCTGATCCGTCAGAATGACGTAGTAATGGTCCGCCTTTTCCCAATCCGCATTCGCCGCCGCGGCCTGGAATGCCGATGCGCTGGGCTCAACGGCCTTTCCATCCTTGTTGATCATGCTGACCGAGTCCATCTTGTTCTGCTTGGCGTAGGCATACTCCACATAGCCGATCGCGCCCTTGGTGTTGGCGACGTTGTTCGCCACACCTTCGTTGCCCTTGGCGCCAATGCCGGCCGGCCATTCAACCGAAGTGCTCGCGCCAACCTTCGACTTCCAGTCCGCGCTTACCTTCGAAAGATAATCGGTCCAGATGAACGTAGTTCCGGAGCCGTCCGAGCGATGCACGACGACGATCGCCTGCTTGGGAAGCTTGGCGGAGGGGTTCAGCTTGGCGATCGCCGCATCGTCCCAGGACTTGATGTCACCGAGGAAGATTTTCGCCAGAGTCGTGCCGTCTAGCTTGAGATCGCCAGACTTCACGCCTTCCAGATTGACCACTGGGACGTCTCCACCAACAACCGTTGGAAATTGAACGAGCCCTGATTTGGTCAGCTCTTCGGGCTTCAGCGGCATGTCGGATGCGCCGAAGGTCACGGTCTTGGACTGGATTTGCTTGATCCCGCCGCCCGAACCGATCGACTGGTAGTTCATGCCGTTGCCGGTCTCCTTCTTATAGGCGTCAGCCCATTTGGCGTAGATCGGGTATGGGAAGGTCGCGCCCGCGCCGGAGATATCCAACGCGCGGACGGGTACTGTCGATGCGGCCATAAGGCTTGCAGCGACGAGCATTTTCATGAAATTCACTGGTTTTTCTCCGTGCTGAGAAGGATGTTCGATCGATGAGATCGGACGTCCGGGCGGCCTGTTTAGGAGCGCCAAGTAGCTCTAATATTGCGGTTGCATGACAGTTATGTGACACGAACTCACGTCGAACTTCGACGGTTTGATGCTTCGGCGTTACCTCTTATCCGAAACGCCAGACCAATCAGGCACTTCGAAATCCTCTCTCAACGCGGTGTCATCCGTCGTCGGCGGTCGATTCACGCGCAAGGGAGACAGTGTGTCGCATCGCGCGCGGCAAGAGCCCAGTTCCGAGCGGCCATCTGGACCCGGGGGTATAACTGAGGTCCAGGTCATTGAGGATTGGGACCGTCAGGGCGTCGAAACCGCGAGATTGCGCTTCGTGGTGGAGCAGCCCGGTCCGCGCGATCGCAAGGTCGAAAACATGTTCAGACTCTGCGTGCCGACAGCGCCCGCGGGACCGCCAATCGCGGAGAGGAGTCCCGTTGGTTGCCTCTGGTGGGTGGTCCTGGGGCATGGGAACGGACGCGGGTCCTCGCGCTCGGCGGCTATTTCCTGCAAACCATGGCACTCACTGTCGTGACAGCCAGCGGAAGCGTGACGGAGCCCTAATTGGCTGAGGTCTTTTTCGTCGAAACCTTGACGGCTGCGGTCGTCGGGAGCGTTGCCATAGCGATCGAGGGATTATTTATCTATCT
>JAJYAH010000622.1 GCA_021779635.1 Pseudomonadota bacterium
TGCCATTATAGCGCTCCTCGTTTGATCAACCACAAACAAGGAATCCGCCAACAAATCATCCGTTCCATGATCGATTTCATGGAATCGGTCGTCTAGTCGGCAGCCCTTGAATCGCTCCATCGCGAGATGGATGCACCATCAAGCGATTCCGTCAATTCCTGACGGGCCTCGTCAATCAATCATAGCATGTCGATCAGCTTGCCGTCTTGGACGACGGCCCGAACGCGCTTACCCGGGCAGAGGAACGGCGACGCTCTTCATTTCGCTCAGAGCTAAAACGATAGTTCGCGATCGCCTCGAGTTCCACTCGCCGGCGTCACGTCATTCATTTCCTGAGCTAAAAATCCGATCGTAGCGTCCAGCGCATTTTTTCTTCGTCGCTTGGTTCCGAGTTACTACGTGGCCACGAACAATGGGCGGAAGCGTCTGCGAATGGACTTCGGAACTTTTCGAGCTAAGCCGGAGGCCGCCATAGTGAACTTGAAACAACCCGACTTCAATCCGATCCATTTATGTTCCGTTCCGGTCGAAAGGCCGCGGGCTCCTTGCAAAAAAGCCGCTCGTGTTGAGCGGCTTTCGCTATTGCTTGTGGGGCCAAGACTCTACTCGACCACCTCGACGATGCGCCGCGTGCGAGGCTCAACAAGCACCGGGCGATCATTTACGACCGTATAGCGATAATTGCGAACACCGTACTCCGGTGGAACATCGTAATAGGTGACACCCGCCTCCGGAAGAACCGCGCCTACTCTCACATCGCCTTCGTAACGATAGGATGGCCTATGTTCTTCAACGACATAGTGACGGAAACGAGGGCGTGCATCTACGCCAAGAATGCCCTCCACGCCGCCGACGACCCCTCCAATTGTGCCGCCTACGACTGCACCAACAGGACCTGCTGCGCGTTCGCCTTCTCGAGCACCACGGTCGACGCCTTCGGGCACGCTCTGAGCAGATGCAGTTAGTGGAGCAATTACAACTGCGGCTAAAAAAGCCGCTGCGATAGTCTTACGGATCATCTGGAACCTCCTCAGTGTGGGAGGAGTACTAGGTGTTTAGTCCCGGCATTTGATGGTGCACTATTTTCCATCGAATGGAAGGAGGCACTATGGGCCAGGTTCTTCACGGCTGCGCCACAACGACAGAGGCGATCCGTCGAGCAATACAAAATAGTCAAGCGAGCCTGAGAGCGCTGTCCAAGCGCTACGGCATCAACCAGAAGACCGTCGCCAAGTGGAGGAAGCGGACCTCGGTGGCCGACTTGCCGACCGGGCCGAAGCAACCGAAGTCGACGATGCTGTCGATCGAGGAGGAAGCGATCATCGTCGCCTTCCGCAAGCACACGCTTCTTCCCCTCGACGACTGCCTTTACTCCTTGCAGGCCACAATCCCCCATCTGACCCGGTCGTCATTGCATCGCTGCCTTCAGCGCCATGACATTTCTAGGCTGCCGGAAGTAGAGGGTGACAAGCCACCGTCAAGCGCTATCACTACGACAGCCACCAACAGCTCGATACCCATCTCACAGACTTCATCAGCGCCTACAATTTTGGCCGGCGGCTGAAGACCCTCAAAGGCCTCACCCCGTATGAACACATCTGCAAAATCTGGACAGCCGAACCCGAAAGGTTCAGACTCAATCCAATCCATCAAATGCCGGGACTAAACACCTAATCGCATCGCAACTACTTGGTTCCAGTTCCGGAAGCGGAACCGGCAGCTACTACTATGCTTAGGCGCGCCTCGACGTCATGCGGAGAAGGGCGACCGCTTTCACCAATAAAAAAGGGTCTGCTCCATCATCCGCCGCGGGTGGTCCTCCCGCTGTCGTCATGCATCGCTTAGCGTCAGTAATAAGTTTGCTGCAGAGCCACCCAGATCGTGAAGACGAGGGCTACGATAATGCACAACAGCACCCTCGGATCTCCGGCCCATTTCATTTTTTCGCACGCATTTCGTCGCGGGCTTGCAGAAATTTCAACTCCGCCTCGGCTTCTCGCCAAAATCTGTCGTCATTTACAAATACAAACGGTCTACCCGCAGGCGCGGATGCGAATCTGTTCTTCCGAAATGCGGTGCATATAACCGCCTATTTGACGGATGATCGGAAAGCCAATCTATACTTCGCGATGTCCAAGGCCCCACGGGAATAATGCTGTGTCTCTCCGAACAAATTCGATGAGAACTCTCGCAGCGAGATTTTGGCTGGCCGTGCAATGTCGGTCGCCTTCGCTGCGGCCAATCTGGCCTCAATATCCAATAGACGTTCTGTTACAGCACGAGCGAATTCGTCGATCTCATTGAAAATCATCCCGCGAAATAGCCGGTGCGAAATTTTCAATCACATGTTCCCGAAGATAGGCATCTAACGGGTACGAAGTTACGTCCGCAATAACGGAAGTCGCGTCAGTCCGTCCGATAACTAATTCGACGTTCTCGGCGCAATCGCCAAAGATGGAATGGCACCCAGATGATCAGCCGCAGCAAGACGATCGCAGAGGCGATCTGAATCCAGATCATCCCGCCCAGCTCTCGCAACATGATCTCCAGCCGCGCGCCCCAGGGCTCGGGCACCTGATCAGCGAGGGACTCGATCGAATGGGCCATGAATCGCAACGAATCCCGGATGCACCCCGGTTCGTAGACGAAGGCTGCGAAGATCAGCGCCCAAGTCGCAACCATCGTCTGAGCTCTGGCCAGTTGGCCGACGGGTGGGGCGGGTCTGGCAGCATTGCACTGCAACCCATCAGCTTCTGACGCCGGGAGCGGAAGTAGACCTCGGCGATTAGCTCACCCCGGCGTTTTTTGTATTAGGGCCGATAATACCGATACGGCGGTCCCCATACGAATGTCGAGCCGAAGCGGTACGGCAGCGGATCATAGCCGATCAAATACGCTATTCTGGTTCTATAATGCCTATAGCGAACGACGCGGGTCGAGCGATGCCATGTGCTGCACTCGCATCGTTGACGAGAGCTGAACTCTGACGCCGAACTTTCCTTAGAAGGGATGCAGAGCGCTCTCAGGGCGAGAATCGTCAGGAAGCGAAGCGTGGCCACGTCTTTCTGAAAGGCATCGCCTAATAACCGCGCAAAGGTGGGCAGGTTCCCATGGTGGCCGGCTCGGATAGCCCCTTAGCGATTCCGTTTGAGACTCGCGCGGCTGGCTAGTTTTCCTTTTTCCCAAAACAAAGCCGGCCCCAGCCCGCGGGGGAGGGCTGGGGCCGTCGGGAAGGTGGTCTTGTGTGCCTTCGGGCAATTCATAAAAGACACGATAGTAAAATGCCGGTGATTGCCACTTGTTCCCAGTCCGCCTGCGGAAAAATCTCTCTGCTTCCTGCGGCAAAAGAAAACGGCCTCAGCTGAGGGACTAGCTGAGGCCGTCGGGTTTGTGCCGAAATTGGGGGTCGCGACACGTCGAGATAACCGGCCAAGCCTTCAATCGTTCCTCCGTCGTATGAAATTCTGCGGCTGGTCGAATCGAAGGAACCGCGGAATGGGTTGCCGCTTTACCCCGAGATTGGATTCCAGACATAGATCGATGCGCCAACTAATATTCGCCGCTATCCCGTTGCCGAGCGGCGATCGAAGTTACCAGCCCCCACGACATCCCCGAGCATTTCAATCTTGTCTTTAAGGCGGACGACTCGCGCATCCCCTGTCACGTCGTCTGGCGCCAGGAGGATCGGATCGGCGTCGCCTTTGACTGACTCAAACGACAGTTTCCAGACGACGGGATTTTTGCCACGAATCGTTCTCACCCTCGATTTGGCCATACCTCGGTTCGATCCAACGGTTTGGTCGGGCTCGGCGTGTGTCGTCCGGACATCGTCGCGCGTCGGGCCTCCTCTTCCCCAGTGAAAGTCGCCCGCTGCCGACCATCGGATGGCCGGATTCAGCGCGCGGGCACGGCTCGTATCGAGCCCGGATGACTCCAAATCCGCATCCGCTGGCACTATCTTTGCCCCATGCCCGGCACCTTCGACTTCTGCTACCCCCCCGCCACCACCGTCCCGGCCAGCAGGAACTGGCTGCGAGGTGAAGTACGACGGCTACCTGCTGCGGCTGGAGCGCGACGGCGAGCGGGTGCGCCTAATCACCAAGGGCGGCTACAACCGGGCTGACCGGTACCCATGTTCGTCGAGGCGGCGCTGAAGAACCGGCACCGGCAAATCGACGGCGAAGCGGTGGTGTTGGGCGTCGGTTCAGTCATCCCAGCATTCAAACGCGAGCTGTGGAACTAGGCAGGCATGCAAGTTGAGCTTGTTCACCCCAGCCGTTGCTTCGCGGGATGGAAACGTCGGTCGACAGAGTCTTAAATTATCTGGTGGCTATGGGCACGGCGACCATGGCCGCACTCACATTGGCATATATTGCCCATTATGATTTCGGCTTGTCCCGCCAAGAGATTCGCAAGCCCGCCGTGGTCGGTGCCGCTGTCATTGCTGTGTTGTTGGCCGTGGAATTTTTCGGCAAGAAATTGCGCAAAGCCAGATGATTGGAGAGCGACCTTCGCCCGCGCCGAGCGTAGCTACTTTCCGAGAAAATCCCTCAAGCGCGCCAATTCGACGATGTGTTCCATCGACAAAATCGCGGTAACCAGATCGGACTGCTGCGCGGTGTGAATTTCATACAGTGAAGTGGACCCCGGAAATAGGACCAGATGTTAAGGTGTGAAGCGTCCTGCTCTGTCACAACCGATGGAGCACGTATATGACCAAGTCACGCAAGAAGTTTGATGCCGTATTCAAGG
>JAJYAH010000623.1 GCA_021779635.1 Pseudomonadota bacterium
CGGATGACGCTAGCTGGCGCCTTAGCCGGGGTCAACCGTGCCTGGAGCATGATCCGGAAAAGTGGACACCGGTTTTCCGAAAAGATCATGCTCGAACATAAAGATAGAGCGCGATGCCGATTCAACCAGGACGCATCGCGCTCGACGGTGTTGACCTGATGGCGGCGCTTGCGTCAGGTAAGGGCCAGCGAAAAGGGAACCCGATGACATCAGATTTAAAGGAATTTTGGCAGCCGCCGTCCATTGCGCCCCTCGATCCGGCACTCGCCGCCGACATGCGCGGGCGTATCGATGGCAAGGCCAAGCCGCCGGGATCATTGGGGCGTATCGAGGATCTGGCCGTGCAGCTTGGCATGATCCGGCATCCTGAGCAGCCACGCGGCGACAAGGCCGTGCTGCTGGTGTTCGCCGCCGACCATGGCCTCACCGAAGAAGGCGTCTCGCAATATCCCTCCGCCGTGACGGTCGCGATGGTGATGACCTATCTGGCCGGCCGCGCCAGCGCCAATGCCTTCGCCGCCGCCAGCGATGTCACGATTTGCGTCATCGATGCCGGCGTGGCTGCCGATCTTCCCGCGCATCCGAACTTGATTGCCGCGAAAATCCGTATGGGCACCGCGAACGCGGCACGCGAGCCGGCGATGACGCCGCAACAGGCTGCCGATGCGCTGGCCCGAGGCTGCCAGATCGCGACGTCAGAGATTGCCGCCGGCGCCGGCATCGTCGCGCTCGGCGAAATGGGAATCGGCAACACCGCTTCCTCGGCGCTGCTGGCGCATCGCCTGGCCCCGGCGCCGCTAAAGGATTGCATCGGCGTCGGCGCCGGTCAGGACGATGCCGGCATGCTCCGCAAGGTTGCTGCGATCGAAAAGGCCGCGGCGCGCAGCAGCACAGCCGCCCCCTTCGACGTGCTGATTGAATTCGGCGGCTTGGAAATCGCGATGATGGCCGGCGCGGTGCTGGGCGCGGCGTCGCAGCGCCGGCCGGTATTGGTCGACGGATTCATTTCCAGCGCCGCAGCGCTGGTGGCGATACGGCTTTGTCCCGCGGCGCGTGATTATTGCATTTTCGCGCATCGTTCCGCGGAGAAAGGTCATGACGCGGTGCTCGCCGCCCTCGACGCGAAACCGCTGCTTGATCTCGGCCTTCGACTGGGTGAAGGCACCGGCGCCCTGCTCGCGGTGCCGCTGGTGCGCGCGGCGGCACGGCTCCTGACCGATGTTGCCGATCTCAGCGACGTGCTGGCCGGAAACATCTGAGATGAAGGGGAACAGCGAGTTCCTGAACGCGCTGCGGTTCATGACCATCGTTCCCGTGCCATCGTCCGAGGCCGCCATCGCACCGGATTGGCTGTCGCGCTGCGCAAGATATTTTCCCGTTGTCGGCATCGGGGTCGGGCTCGTATCGGCCGTGGCGCTGCTGCTGGCAGACCGCATCTGGAGTCCGGTTGTCGCATCGCTGCTCGCAGTGGCGGCGAGCATCCTCGTTACCGGCGCGTTGCACGAAGACGGCCTCGCCGATACCGCTGATGGCCTCGGCGGCGGCTCGAGCGTGGAAAAGCGGCTCGCGATCATGAAAGACAGCCGGATCGGCACTTACGGCACCCTCGCTCTGGCGTTCAGCCTTTCGCTCCGGGTAGCGGCATTGGCGGACATGCCGTCATGGACCGCGGCCGCGGCGCTGATATCGGCCCACGCCGCCGCGCGCATCACGCCGGCCTTTGTGATGAATGCGCTGCCTTATGCCGGCGATACCGCGGCGATGAAGGTCAGCTATGTCGACGCGTCCGTCAGCGCCCATGACCGGCGCTTCGCATTGGTCGTGGTGCTGTGCGCGCTGCTGCCGCTCGCTTTCATATCAATCCTCTCGCTCATCTCGGGACTCCTGGTCGGCGCAGCACTGGCCGCCGCCGTCACCTATTGGGCGCGCCAGCGGATCAACGGCTATACCGGCGACGTTTTGGGCGCGATCGAGCAGATGTTCGAGATCGGCTTCCTGCTCGGCGTCGCGGCCGTCGTCGGATAGAGCATTTTCGAGGGCAAGCCTGCCCCGTATTGGCTTCACCTCGCCCCGCTTGCGGGGAGAGGTCGGCGCGTAGCGCCGGGTGAGGGGGCCTATCCGCGAGTCCGAACTTGTGGAGAGGCCCCCTCACCCCAACCCTCTCCCCGCAAGCGGGGCGAGGGAGAAGAAGGTCGCGCTTCAATCTAATCTCATCATGCTCCGGGCCACTTCAGCGGCAACGCATACGGCGCGCCTTCGCGCGCCTCGGCGCCGCGGCCGATGCCGTCGATCGCAGCGACCATGCGGCCATTTCGTTCAAGCAGATCATCCGCCAGCCGCACCATCAGCCGGTTGGGCGTGGCGGACGGTGACCGCCGACGCAGTTCGATCGCGATGTCGCGCTCGAATCCCGGATTGCGATCGCAGGCAATGGCAAAGGCCGCAGCACTTGAGCGGCTGATCCCGGCCCAGCAATGGATCAACAGCGCGCGTTGATCTTCGCCATCGCGACCGAAATCGACAACCGCCTGCATCATCTCGCGATCCGGCGCGGTCAGGCCCGCAACCGGTTCGACGATGTCGTGAAACGCCAGCCGCAGATGCCGCTCGCAGGCAAATTCGCGCCAGTCGACCTGCGGATGATCCGGCGACAGCAGCGTCAACAAGGCGAAGCGATCAAGCTTCGCGGTAACGTTCGTGAGGGCGCTGAGCGGACTGACATGGATCATGGAATTGCCGATGTGGGACGAAGCTCAGCCTGATATGCTATCACCTCAAAGCGCCCCCTTTTATCCCGAACGCGCATATTGCTAGATTTTCAACCTGTCAGACAGTAGGCCAATCAACGACAACTGAGGTGGCGAACATGAACGGAAATCGTTACTACGGAGTCCGCGTCGAAGGCGCAAAATACGGCGTCGGCTTTGGCTCGGCCCTGGCTATCGCGATATCCTACACGGCCAACCATTCGATACTTTGGGCCATCATCCATGGCATTTTGGGCTGGCTGTATGTGATCTACTTCGCGCTGTTCCGGTCATGATCAGCGCGTAATGGGTGGATACCCATGAAGTGCAGCTTGCGCTGGTGATGGGTTTCGCGAAGGGCTCAACCCATCCTTGGGACTACGCCGACGGACCTGCGCGCTCAACCCAATTTACTGAACGGAATCAAGCTGATTTGCCCCGTCCAGTCCCCTTTGCAAAAATATTTTCGTTCCCTTCTGACCCAAATCAGCTGCATGTCTCTCGCCGTCTCGTCCCGATGGAGGGGCGGCTCGCGATCGTCACGGACGCGGGGCGGGATGCGGTGGACGCGGGCGGCGCTTCTGACGAGGGCGCTTATCTTGCGGACGGCGAAGTCGTGTGGTCCTGACGCCCCGACGCTGGCGTCAAGTTCGTGATGATGCTTCGCATCACACGGATGATGGTGGCAAGAAAGCCCGGTCACCAGGGAGAGCTCGAAATAAGCCGCAAAACCATCGCGCAGGGAAGGCCGGGGTGTTCCGGCGAACCTGTGGTGACGCACTCGCGTGCTTTCTACACTTTGCACGCGGGGCTGCGGGTGCGACGGGCACCCGGTTTTCCCTGCGCCCTCTGATTTTTGGGCGGATGGTTCTTGCACAACTCGGGCGCTTCGTGCCGCGGGAATGCGAAGCTGTATTTCATCGTCATTGCGAGGAGCCAACGGGTCCGGCCTTTCGGCCGGCCCGATGACAGGCTCCGCGACGAAGCAATCCACGCTTTCTTTCTTGCCGGTCTATGGATTGCTTCGCTTCGCTCGCAATGACGAGAATGTCTGAAACTCGAATAGAACTCTTAGCGCCTGAAAATCATCCGTGAGACATCCAGCCGCGGCTGCCAGCGATAGCGATCGAGTTCGGGATCAAGATGCTCCTCCACCGGCCAGCCGATGCAGAGGTAGGCAACCAATCTCCAGGTCGGCGGCACGTCGAGCGCGCGATGAATGACGTCGGGTTCGAGGATCGAGACCCAGCCAAGTCCCAACCCCTCGGCACGCGCCGCAAGCCATAAGGTCTGAATCGCGGCCACCACCGAATAGAGGAGGGTTTCGGGCATGGTGCGGCGGCCCAGCCCACTGCCCTCCTCCGCTCCCTCATCGGCGAACACGGCGACATGGACCGGCGCGTTTTCGAGGCCCTCCAGCTTCAGCCGCGCATATTGCGCGCGCTGTTCGCCGTCGTAATTCTCCAGCGCTCGCGCATTGGCACGCGCGAAGCTCGATTTCACCTGGTCACGGCGATCAGCCGATTCGACCAGCACGAACCGCCAGGGCTGGCAGTGGCCGACCGACGGCGCATGGCTGGCGAGTTCGAGCAGCGAATGCATCAATGCAGGATCGATCGGATCGCGGCGAAAGCGGCGGACGTCGCGACGCCAGAGCACGAGATCGCGGAATGTCTCGCGAAACACTTCGTCGAATGGTCGCGGCGATGAATGGGGCATCTCGGTCATGCGGCTGCCCCGTCGATGACATGAAAAAACGTTCCCGTCGTCGACCCCTGCCGCAGGCCCTGTTCGGGCACGCTCGCTCCAGAGGCGTCCCGGCAATCGACCAATGATTCGCCACTGACCGAAACCGTGCTCGCATAATGGTATTCATGGCCGAACACTTCCGACCCCTTCGCGCCGAGCGAACAGTCGCGCTCGAGCCGGGCGCGGCGATAGCCCAGATGCAGCTTGCGCCTGGCGAAGGAAGTCTCAACCCCGAGCAGCCCGGTCATCTCG
>JAJYAH010000624.1 GCA_021779635.1 Pseudomonadota bacterium
GCAATCCGACCCTGACCATCGTCGCACTTGCCATCAGGCAGGCGGATCACATTGCCGGGGCGATGCAGCGCAAGGAAATCTAAAAAGGAAATCTAAAAAGCGCAGGCTCCGTCCGCTGAACGGACGGAGCCCTTGGCCATAACTATTTGACCAACTATCGAATCCGCTCGCGCGGACAATTATTCGGCGGCGTCCAGAACAATCCGGGTGCTGCTTTCGCGAAAGTCCGGCACGGCCGCAACCGGCGGCCTCGACCGATAGATCAGGCAGGAACAGCGCAGCAGCGATGCGAAATTGTTGACCTCGCCGTGATGATCGAGAACCTCGCAGTGAAGCTGGGTCAGGAACTTCGCGAGACTCATGCCTTCCTTGGCCGCGATCTCCTCCAACGTCTCCCAAAACGCCAATTCGAGACGAATCGAGGTGCAATGACCTCCGATCCGCAAGGACCGGGTCTGCGATTCATAGTCGCGTTGCGGTTGATGCGCGAATAGACGGCACATGGTGTCCTCCCATCCTTTTATAGTTTTTCTAAACGATATACCCGGTCTCCGGATATCACAACGCTCCAGGCGCGCGGCCTGGAGCGTTCGTTCCCGAAGGCCGCGGCCATGGGGCCGAGTTCCCGTCCGGCCGTGCGCGAGGCCGTGAAGCTTTATGGTGAGGGCGCGGCCGAGCGCTGGGCGCGAAGCCACGGTTTTTCGGAAGAGCGAATCGAGCAGGCCAAGCGGTGCCTGAAGTAACGGCGATGGCTTGGGCCTGATTATCCCTGCAGTGCTGCGAGCAACTCGTCGGGCCGCTCTGCCATCATCATGTGACCGGCGCCGCGCAGCACGACAGTGCGCGAATTCGGCAGTGCGGCGGCGAGCGCCTTGCCGGCCTTCGCAGGTGTCATCAGATCGCGTTCGCCGAGAATGAGGGTGGCCGGAACATTGATCTGCGCGGCAGCGGCCAGCGCGTCTTGATAGGTGTTGCAGGCGGAAAGATCGTTGAACAGCACGCCGGGCCGGCATTGCCCGAGAACCCGCTGCGCTCCGCTGTGCATCCACAATCCCGGCGCAAGGCTGCCGCCCAGTTCGGCCTGAAAGCCGAGGCCCCAGATCGAAACCATATCGATCGCCGAGATGTCGTTGGCCTCTGCCGCCTTGAGCAGATCGGGTCCGACGGTCATGGTGGCCGCGGTTCCGATCAGGCTGAGTGCGGAGACCCTCGACGGGTGTCGTGCCGCGGTCTCGATCGCAATCAGCGATCCCATGGAATGACCGACGAGCCATGCCTTGGTGACACCGGCGGCGTCGAGCAGCGCGGCGGTCCAGTCGGCCATTCCGGCAATGGTCGGGATAGGCGCACCGGACGAGCGTCCGTGACCGGGTAAATCCGGAGCCAGCACGCTGTGGCCGTGATGGGCAAGCCAGCGGCTGTGCAAGGCCCAGGCGGTGTGATCGAAGCCGGCGCCGTGCAGCAGCACCACGGTCGGTTCGGCTGCATCGAATTCCCGGCCGCCGGTGGCGACGAAGGCGTCTATGCCGTTTACGGACAGCTGCATGATTCAAGCCTTCTGCGAAATGCGGAGCGCCTGGCCGAGATCATCGACGATGTCGGTGGCGGATTCGATGCCGACCGACAGCCGCACCAGTTCCTCGCCGATACCGGCGGCTTTCAGTTGCGCGGCATCCATCTGTTGATGAGTAGTGCTGGCCGGATGAATGACCAGCGTCTTGGCATCGCCGACATTGGCCAGATGACTGATCATTCGCAGCGCTTCGATGAACTTCTTTCCTGCCGGCCGGCCGCCCTTGATTCCGAAGCTGACAATGGAACCCGCGCCGCGCGGCAGCAACCGCCTGGCAAGCTGGTAGTCGGGGTGAGTTTCCAGCGAGGGATGCAGGACCCATTCGACGGCCTTGTTCGCGGCGAGGAATTCGAGCACCGCATGGGTATTCGCCATGTGGCGCTCCATGCGGATGCCGAGGGTCTCGACGCCTTGCAGCAGTTGAAAGGCATTGGTCGGAGAGAGACAGGCGCCGAAGTCGCGCAGGCCTTCGGTCCGCGCGCGCATGATGAAGGCCGCGTTGCCGAACTGCTCGTCGAAGACGATGCCGTGATAGCCGGCATAAGGTTCGGTCAACACCGGAAATTTGCCGGAAGCGTGCCAGTCGAACCGGCCGCCATCGACGATCACGCCGCCGATCGCGATGCCGTGGCCGCCGATCCATTTGGTGGCGGAGTTCATGGCGATATCGGCGCCGAACCCGATCGGCTGGCTGAGAAATGGCGTGGCGAAGGTGTTGTCGATCAGCAGCGGAATTTTGGCGTCATGCGCGATCGCAGCGACTTGCGGAATATCCAGCACTTCGAGACCGGGATTGCCGATGGTTTCGCCGATCACCAGGCGGGTATTGGGCCGGATCGCGGTGCGGAATTCATCGAGCGCGCGGGGCTTGACGAAGGTGGTGGTGATGCCGAAGCGCGGCAGCGTATGCGTCAGCAGGTTGATGGTGCCGCCGTAAAGCGAAGAGGAGGCGACGAGGTGGTCGCCGGCATTGAGCAGCGTCGCGATCGCCAGATGCAGCGCGGCCATTCCGCTCGCGGTGCAGACAGCGCCGACGCCGCCCTCCAGCGCAGCAAGCCGCTCTTCCAGCACCGCCGTCGTCGGGTTCGAAATCCGGGTGTAGATATGCCCGGCGCGTTCAAGGTTGAACAGCGCCGCGGCGTGTTCGGAATCCTGGAACACGTAAGAGGTGGTCTGATAGATCGGAACGGCACGCGCACCCGTCACAGGATCCGGATGCTGCCCCGCATGAACGCTGAGGGTCTCGAACGCGGGTGGCTTGGGTGCGGGCATATCCGAACTCGAAAGACAGGGGGCGCGATGCGGCGCACAGTCAGGCCGAACACCGGCGTCGTCAAGTGGCGCAGTGCGCGGCCATACAAGGCGCTCTTTGCGAGCAGGAGTATCCGACCGGGATTTTGTGACCGCGCGACGTGAGAGCGCGATGGAATGGCAACCTTCTTCAGAGCTTTTCGTCAGGGCCGGGACAACAAGCCGGCCCTGACGAGCTTCGCGGTAAGGCCAAATTTCAAGGGCTGCCTTTCGAATCAGACTCTGAGAAAAAATCCGCGGCGATCGCCTGAAGGATGCAAGTGTCACGTCATCCTTTTCGGGCATCGGTGGGGAGCGCGGCAGCGCCGTTAGTGACGCTTTTTTGATCATTTTCGTCCGTTGATTTATATCGTATCACGATATAATTACGGCATGCCGTCAGTGCTTCCCCATGAGCGGTACCCCCATCCCGCAATGTCCGGTGAAAGATCACGATGGCCCGTTCCGCTTCTGTCAATTCCTTGCCACGGCTCGGCGACTTTACGACCGATCGGCGCGTGCTCGTGCTGGTCGCAATGGCTGTGCTGGTGGGCGGTGGTGGCGCGGTTTCGGCCTGGGTGCTGTTGCACGCGATCGCGCTGACCACCAATCTGGTATGGTTGCGTACATTCAGCACGCAGAGCCTTTCTCTAGCCGCCGTCAAGCCTGACGCATGGATGGTGGCGATACCGGCATTGGGCGGGCTGGCGATCGGGCTGATGGCCCGTTTCGGCTCCGAGAAAATTCGCGGCCACGGGATTCCGGAGGCGATCGAGGCCATCTTGATCGGCGGCAGCCGGATGCAGCCGAAGGTCGCGATCCTAAAGCCGTTGTCGTCGGCGATCTCGATCGGCACCGGCGGACCGTTCGGTGCCGAGGGTCCGATCATCATGACGGGCGGCGCCATCGGCTCGCTGTTCGCGCAGTGCTTCAGTCTCAGCGCCGCGGAGCGCAAGACCCTGCTGGTCGCCGGCGCCGCCGCCGGCATGACCGCCATCTTCGGCACGCCCGTCGCCGCCGTCCTGCTCGCGGTCGAACTGCTTCTGTTCGAATGGAAGCCCCGCAGCCTGATCCCGGTGATCGGCGCCTGCGTCATCTCCTCGGCGCTGCGGCCGTTGCTGATCGGCACCGGTGCGCTGTTTCCCTTTGCCGGGCATCTCGATCTGCCGTGGTGGGGACTTTTCGCCTATGTCGGGGTCGGCGTCGTCGCAGGGTTGCAGTCCGGTCTGCTGACAGGCCTGCTGTACAAAATAGAAGATCTGTTCGGCCGCATCCCGCTGCACTGGATGTGGTGGCCCGCGATCGGCGGTCTTGCGGTCGGGCTCGGCGGCTTGGTCGAGCCCCGCGCACTCGGCGTCGGATACGACATCATCAGCGATCTCCTCACCGATCATATCATCTGGTCGACGGTTGTGGCGATCCTGCTGGTGAAATCGGCGATCTGGATTATCGCGCTCGCCTCCGGAACCTCCGGTGGCGTGCTGGCGCCGCTGCTGATCTTCGGGGGCTGCGCCGGTTGGCTCGAAAGCCAGTTGCTGCCGGGCGATCATGGCGCGTGGGCGCTGATCGGAATGGCCGCGATGATGGGCGGCACCATGCGCTCGCCGTTGACCGCCATCCTGTTCGCCGTCGAATTGACCGGCGATTTTGCGGTGCTCGGCCCGCTGTTGGTCGCAACCAGCGCTGCCTATTCCTTGACGGTGCTCTTGCTTAAACGCTCGATCCTCACCGAAAAGATTGCGCGGCGCGGCCAGCACGTCGTCCGGGAATACAGCATCGACCCGTTCGAACTGATGCGCGTGAGCGAAGTGATGGTGCGGGAGGTCGATACCCTGCCGGCCGACATGCCGATCGACGAGGCCGTCGCGTTCTTTTCGAAGATC
>JAJYAH010000035.1 GCA_021779635.1 Pseudomonadota bacterium
GATGAGCAGGTGAAGGTCGTCGTATTTGACAGTGCTGTAGATGGCTTCTTCCTCACCCACTACGACTTCCTGGCACCGCTTGAGGAGTCGGCAAAGATACCGCCCGGACCGACGGGCCTTCAGGCCTTGCCGGACATGCTGGTTCGCCTCAGCCGCGCTCCGGTGGTGTCCATCGCCTCGATCAGGGGGCGCGCAACCGGAGTCGGAAGCGAGCTTGCGCTGGCAAGCGACATGCGTTTCGCGAGCCGCGAAAAGGCCATTCTGTCACAATGGGAAGTCGGCGCGGGTCTCGTGCCAGGCGGTGGACCGATGGCCCGGCTGCCGCGTCTGATGGGCAGAGGTCGAGCGCTGGAAGTATTGCTCAGCGCCGACGACATCCGTGGCGATCTCGCAGAACGTTACGGTTACGTCAATCGCTCCCTTCCGGACTCCGAGCTCGATGGTTTCGTCGATGCGCTCGCCATGCGTATTGCGTCGTTCGACAAGCAGGCGATCGCGGATACAAAGCGTCTGGTCGATGTCGCAAGCTTGCCGCCCGATGCGGAAATCGAGCCGGAGTGGGACGCGTTCCTCGCCTCTCTGGGACGCCCGGCGAGCCAAGAGCGGATCAAGGCATTGATGGAACGTGGCTTCCATCGTGCCGGAGACGTCGAAAATCGACTCGGCTTCTACGTTGGCCAACTCGGCGGCTGACGAGGATCGCAGCCGGCTGCCGCAAAGCGGACGCTACATTCGATGCGAGCCGCTCAACAAAGGAAGCCGTGGACAGGGCGCTGAAGCAATCGAGCCAGCCAGGAAGAAAACGCATGATCCGTGAAGCAAGAGCGATGTGGCATGGCACCGGCCGCAGCGGAAGCGGCACTCTCTCGAGCGATTCCGGCGTGCTCGCCGAGACGCCGTATTCGTTCCGGACCCGCTTCGAGAATGCGAAGGGTACCAATCCCGAGGAGTTGATCGCTGCCGCTCATGCCGGTCGTTTTACCATGGCGCTCGCCTTCGGTCTGCAGGCTGCAGGTTTCACTCCGACGGAACTCTCGACCGAGGCCGCGGTTACGCTTGATCAAGACGGGCAGGCATTTCGCATTGGCCGCTCGGCACTGACCCTGCGTGCAAAAGTGCCGAACCTTGACGATGCGGCATTTGCCCGTATCGCCGGCGAGGCCGAGAAGAACTGTCCAGTGTCCAAGGTTCTCAACGCCACTATCACGCTGGACGCGAAGCTGATCCTCTGACTGCAACTCGCGTTCACCAGGAAAGGATGGGACCCGTGAGCCGTAATCATCAACCTGATCAGGGTGATTTCAGAGTCATCCTGCCTGAAGACATCGAGTGGAAGCCATTCCCGGCATTTCCGCCTGAGGCTCGCCTGGCGGTCGTCGTCGGCCATCCCACCGAACCCGGTCCCTACGTGGTCAGGGTCAAGGTGCCGGACGGCACGAAACTGATGCCGCACAAGCATCCGGAAGATCGCATCTATACGGTGATGTCGGGCGTCTTCTACATCGGGCTCGGGGAGGCGTTCGACGGCGATAAGGTGAAAGCCTATCCGCCCGGAAGCGTCATCGTTTTGCCGGGCGAAACCTGGCATTTCCATTGGGCGAAGTCCGGCGAATACGTCACGCAGGTGACCGCGATTGGCCCGCTTGGCCTCGAATATCACGACTCGCACGACGATCCGCGCCACCAGCACGCGTAGGTTCTTCAAAATGGTCATCACTGGCATTGAGACTGTCCCGCTCCGCATCCCATTCAAGGCCGGAACCAAATCCGATGCTTCCGCCTGGGGCGACAGCAACCTGCCGGCCGCGGACTCGCTGCTCGTCAAGGTGACGACCGATCAGGGGTTGGTGGGGTGGGGCGAAGCCTTTGGCTTTCGTGCAGTTGCTTCCGCCAAGCTCGCCGTCGACCAACTGATCGCGCCGCTATGCGTCGGCCAGGACGCGACGCGGATCGAGGCGCTGATGCTGGATATTCAGAAGAAACTGCACGTCTTCGGTCGGGCCGGGGCCTTGGCTTTTGGCATGTCAGCGGTCGACATCGCCCTTTGGGACATCGCGGGCAAGGCCGCCAAACTGCCTCTGTGCCGGCTTCTGGGTGGCGGAGCGGCCGATATCGCTTGCTATGCGAGCCTGGTCCGTTATTCCGATCCCTCCCTTGTCCGTAGCCGCGTACGGCACGCGATCGACGCCGGCTTCGGCACGCTCAAGCTCCATGAAATCGAGCTTTCGGCCATCCGCGCCGCCCGCGAGGAAGCGGGTGCCGGTATCGAGCTGACACTCGACGTCAACTGTCCCTGGACGTTGAACGAGGCGCGGCCCATGGCGGAGGTACTTAGGTCAGTTCGTTTGAAATGGCTGGAGGAGCCGCTTTGGCCTCCGGAGAATTTTGATGGTCTCGCCGAGTTGAGAAGGACGAGCGGCATCCCGATCGCCGCCGGCGAAAACGTTTACACGCTGATGGATTTCGAACGCATGCTGGCGGCGAAGGCGGTGGACTTTGTCCAGCCGAGCCCGGCCAAGATGGGAGGCATCAGCGAATTGCGCAAAGTCTTTCCGCTCGCGGCCGTGCACAACATCCCGGTGATGCCGCATTCCTTCTACGACGGCCCAGGCTTGCTGGCGGCAATCCATGCAACCGCGGCACTCGGCACAACCGATTCCATGATCGAGTGGCGTTCGTTCGAACTTGACGCGACCATATATGGCGGCGGGCTCAGCCCGAAACGCGGTCGGATTTCGGTTCCGCAGGGGCCAGGCCTTGGAATTGACCCAGATCCCGACGTGATCAGGACTTACCGATGGAAATAGGATCATGGCCGAAGCCTACGAGATCGTCGAGCACCGCTATGATGTGGTGATTGTGGGCGCCGGCGGCGCAGGGATGCGGGCCGCGCTCGGCATGGCGGCGTCGGGATTGAAAACCGCTTGCGTCACAAAAGTGTTTCCGACCCGCAGCCACACGGTCGCGGCGCAGGGCGGCATGGCCGCTTCGCTCGGCAATATGGGCGACGGCGACAATTGGCGCTTCCACATGTACGACACGGTCAAGGGTTCGGACTGGCTCGGCGACCAGGACGCCATTGAATACATGTGCCGCGAGGCGGTGCCCGCCTTGCTGGAGCTGGAACATTTCGGCGTCCCATTCTCGCGCACCGGCGAGGGCAAGATCTATCAACGTCCCTTTGGCGGACAAACGATCGGCTATGGCAAGCAGATGGCGCAGCGCACCTGTGCCGCCGCCGACCGCACCGGCCACGCCATCCTGCACACGCTTTATCAGCAGTGCCTCAAGCACGACACCGAGTTCTACGTCGAATATTTCGCGCTCGATCTCCTGATGGACGATAACGGCGCCTGCCGCGGCCTCATCGCCTGGAACATGGAGGACGGCACGCTGCATCGCTTTCGCGCGCATCGCACGGTGCTCGCGACCGGCGGCTATGGCCGCGTCTATTTCTCCTGCACGGCGGCCCATACCTGCACCGGCGACGGCAATGCGATGGCGCTGCGTGCGGACCTGCCGCTCGAAGACATGGAGTTCACCCAGTTTCACCCGAGCGGGATCTACGGCTCGGGCTGCCTGATCACCGAAGGCGCGCGCGGTGAGGGCGGCTATTTCACCAATTCGGAAGGCGAACGGTTCATGGAGCGCTACGCGCCGAGCGCCAAGGACCTCGCCGGACGCGACGTGGTCTGCCGCGCCATGACCATCGAGATCAACGAAGGACGCGGCTGCGGCGCGCTAAAGGATTATATCGAGCTGCACCTGGAGCATCTCGGCGCGGACATCTTGCATGAACGCCTGCCGGGCATCAGCGAGACCGCGCGCATCTTTGCCGGTGTGGACGTGACGCGCCAGCCGATCCCGGTGCTGCCGACCGTTCATTACAACATGGGCGGCGTGCCGACCAATCTGCATGGTGAGGTCGTCACCAAGCTGAACGGCAATGCCGAGACCGCCGTGCCCGGACTGATGGCGGTCGGAGAAGCCGCCTGCGTCTCGGTACACGGCGCCAACCGGCTCGGCTCCAACTCGCTGCTCGACATTGTCGTGTTCGGCCGCGCGGTGGCGCATCGGGCAACGGAGATGCTGCGTCCGGGCGAGGGCCATCCGGCGGTACCGCAATCCGCGACCGAACGGGCGATCGAGCGGCTTGATCGCATCCGATGGTCGAAGGGTGAGACGAGAGCTGGCGACATCAGGCTGGCAATGCAACGGACCATGCAGCGCCACTGCGCGGTATTCCGCACCGGCTCGTTGCTGGACGAGGGAGCACACAAGCTCAGCGACGTCATCGCTATGATGCGGGACGATCTTGCTGTCGCGGACCGTTCCATGATTTTCAACACAGACCTCACTGAGGCGCTTGAGCTTGACAATATGCAGGCGCAGGCCAATGTCAGCCTGCAATCAGCGATTGGCCGTACCGAGAGCCGCGGCGCGCATGCGCGCGAAGACTTTCCAAAGCGGGATGACGAAAATTGGCTCAAGCACACGCTGTGCTGGCTCGATCAGGACGGAGGGGTCCGACTCGACTTTCGGCCGGTGCACTTGCAGCCACTATCCAATGAGGTACCCACGATCCCGCCAAAGGAACGGGTGTACTGATTTTCCTGCTGACGACCGTCCGCCGCCGGCGTCGGAGGGGAGGTGATGGTTTCAAGGGAACGCGTGTGTTGATTTCAAGGAAATCAATATGGACTCGAGGTCGCGCAACTACAGCAAGACGAAGTGGAGACAATCGAATGACGACGGAACGCGCTGTGCTCGCTGGAGGTTGCTTCTGGGCCATGCAGGATCTCATCCGCAAGCAGCCAGGCGTGATCTCCACGCGCGTCGGTTACACGGGTGGAAAGGTGAAGAATGCGACCTATCGCAATCACGAAGGCCATGCCGAAGCGATCGAGATCATTTTTGATCCGACAAAGACCAACTATCGAACCCTGCTAGAGTTCTTCTTGCAGATTCATGACCCAACCACCCTCGATCGTCAGGGCAACGATTGGGGCACGAGCTATCGCTCGGCGATTTTCTATACGACGGACGAGCAAAGGAAGGTCGCCGAAGACACGATCGCGGACGTGGATGCTTCGCATCTATGGCCTGGCGAGGTGGTGACCGAGGTCACCCCTGCCAGCGACTTCTGGGAAGCCGAGCCCGAACATCAAGACTATCTCGAGCATTATCCAGATGGTTATACCTGTCACTATCTACGCCCCAATTGGAAGCTGCCTAAGCGGGCGGCGGTCAAGACATGATGACCGCGACCGGGCCCGCGACTGAATGGGTATTGAACCTGCGTAAGAAGGCTGCAGGAGGACTGAAATGGCAAAGGGATATTGGATCACCCAGCGCTTGCGGCGTACGGAAAGCTCGCCGGGCCAGCCATCATAGCCAATGGTGGCCGCTTTCTTGCGCGCGGCGAAGCCGTGAAGACCTACGAACAAGGCATTGCCCGGCGCGCCACAGTGACGGAGTTCGATAGTCTCGAACAGGCTGTCGCCGCCCACAATAGTCCCGCCTATCAAGAGGCGTTGAGAGCACTCGGCAATGCGTGCGAACGGGACGTCCGTATCGTCGGAGGAGTGGACTGACGCGGATACAGCTAGCGGCCGAGCTTCCGACGGTTTGGTTTGAGTACGTCGGCCATCCGAACCAGCTCGGCATAGGTTCGCGCGCCCATCTTGTGCATCGCCGCTCCGCGATGAATTTTGACGGTGATTTCGCTGATCCCGAGATCGCCTGCCACCTGCTTGTTCATTTTGCCTGCCGTGACGTGCAACATCACTTCCTGTTCACGCGGTGAAAGAGTTTCGAACCGCTCTCTCAACTGCGAAACGTCACTTTCGACGACCCGCCGTTGTCGGTCGCGCTCGATGGCAGCCATGACGGCATCGAGCATGTCCTGGTCACGAAACGGCTTGGCAAGGAAATCTACGGCGCCATGCTTCATGGCGTGAACCGACATCGGAATGTCTCCGAATCCGGTCATCATCACCACCGGAATTCCGACCCCAATCTGGACCAGCCGACCCTGAAACTCGAGGCCGTTCATGTCCGGCAGTCTGACATCGAGGACAATACAGCCGGGCCTGTCCGTGAGGTTTGCCGAAAGGAAATCCTCCGCCGTAGCGTAGGTTTCGGTCTGAAGTCCGACCGAGTCGAATAGACCTTCCAGCGCGCTCCGCATGGAAGCATCGTCGTCAACGACGTGCACGAGGGGCTTCTCGGTGTGGGCAGGCTGCATACCTTTTGACACCACGATATTTTGATAAGGTTTCTAGCATGAAGAAGAACGGAACCGGGATCACACCTGCGTATAGGTTGGCGGGAGTTGCTGGCCGGTTCCCTTGAAAAATCCAATTGTCACGGTGCCTTAGCCTGAGGTTGCGGCTGCAGCGGCATGCAGATCGAGAAAACCGGTCCTTTCCCCACAACCGATCGAACTTCGAGCCGGTGGCCGAGCGCCTCGAGTGGGCGACGAACAATGAAAAGACCGATGCCCAAACCCTCGCTGCGTTCGGGCACAAGACGCGTGAACGAGTCGAAGATTCGGGGCAATTAGTGCTCGGGAATGCCGATGCCCGTATCGTATACATCGATCCTTATTTCGGGTCCTTTGCGGCAGCCGATCAGAATGCGCCCTCCGGCTCCAACGCCTCCGTCCGATTTTATCGATCAATGTTTCCGAACAACACGCCTTGGTTGAGCGCGCAGGTCTGGTGTCGTTGGGGAGGGGTGGTGACCCGTCGTCAGGCGGGGGCTTACGTCCGTTGCAGGCACCCAAAGAATCAGGAATGGGCCGGTGTTTGGCCTGAAAAAGATGGCTAATTGCTGTGCCATTGCCCGTGCCTGCGTCACTGGGCCGCCGGCTATAACACTCTTGTATAATTCCTGCGCATCGCGGGCGCATGCAAAGGTTGCATGTCCCCGCTTCTTCGATTCAATTCGGGGCAAGGATGATGAGTGTCAAGAGATCTCGAAATCGCAGTCATCGACGATGACCAGTCATTCCGAGTAGCGCTCGTAGAATCGCTATCCTCTCTCGGATATGGAGCCGATGGATACGCCTCTGCGGAGGACTATATTGGTTTGGTTGGGGGTAAATCGTTTGATTGTGTTGTCACGGACATTCATATGCCCGGAATGAGCGGACTCGACCTGTTGCAACGCCTTGCCGCTCGCGGTTCGACGACCCCCGTCGTGTTGATCACCGCACGTTCGGACACGAACTTGACGGCTAAAGCAGCCGCGGCGGGCGCGGCATGCCTCCTCAGAAAGCCTTTTGAAATAAACGACTTGATCAAATGCATCGAAGGAGCCGTGAAACTTTAATCGTCAGATGTTGACCATATGGGTTCCAGGTTCCCCGGATTTTTTTGAGGATTGTGGCGAACGCGCCATATGATAGCGTGGATCTCGCAATGGTGCGGTCGCGTCCTTAGATCGAGGTGTTCCGAATTTCGCTGCAAACGCCGGCTTAAAAAATCGGAGACGAGATCTCATCACGAGCGAGCGGCGCGGTGACTAAGAAGACTGAACCTATCCGGTTTGCCGGATCCCAGCTTGGCGAAAATCGCCACGTGTGCGCCTTCTTCAATAGCGGCGACGAAGCGTATCGCGTCCTGCTGCCGTTCATCAGCGACGGGTTCGCAAATGGCGATAAGGCCGTTCACGTCATTAATCCGGGCGAATGCAGCCATCATCTGCAGCGACTGGCCGCGGTGGGCATTGATCCGGCCGCCGCAAAGGAGTCCGGACAGCTCGAGGTGCGAACCAACACCGAGGCATACCTTCGGGATGGCCGGTTCGATCAGGACCGCATGCTCGATGTGTTCGAGCAATTGGCTGCGGCCAAGAGCGATTTCCGCTTGAGCCGTATCGTCTGTCACATGGATTGGGCAGCGGACCGATCGCACACAGACGATCTCATCGAATTCGAATCGCGGGTGAACCACGTCTGGTCTCGTCACGAGGATGCGGTGATTTGTGTTTACGACCTCGCAAAGTTTGGTGGTGACGCGGTGATCGACATCATGCGTACGCACCCGATGGTCGTCATCGGCGGGATACTCCAGCAGAACCCGTTCTTTGTGCCGCCGGAGGAATTCCTGCGCGAACGGCGCTGCCGAAGGACGGTCGACTAAAATGGTCGCGCGGGCCGACCCTGCCCCCGACGAAACCATGCGTCTCCAGCGCTGCATCAACGATTTGACAAGTCTTCTCGCTCTTCCCGCGATCTGGAGTGGTGCCGACGCATCCCATGTCGTCCGGACTTTGATCGACGCGCTGCTCGGCATGCTGCGCCTGGATTTCGTCTACGCCCGGTTCACGGCCTCCTCAAGTGACGCACCAATCGAGATGGTCCGGGTACACGCACAAGAATGGGCGGCACGACCGGAGGAAATAGGACGTGCACTTCGCCAATGGCTGGCAGAGGAGACGCCGAACTGGCCGCGGTCAGTAAAAGATCCCTTTGGCGAGGATGACATTTCGATCTTGCCCCTAAGACTGGGGCTGAGTGGCCAATTCGGCGTGATCGTAGCAGGATCCCGCCGGGCGGATTTCCCCGAAGAAACCGAGAGACTCGTCCTTGGCGTGGCGGCCAATCAGGCGGCAATAGGGTTGGAGCAAGGGCGACGCTTGAGCGGTGCTGAACAGGCGCTCTCGGCAAGCCAGCGCGAACTCAAGATGACTATCGACACGATTCCGGCGCTGGTGTGGTCAACCCGCGCCGACGGTTCGGTCGATTTCGTAAATCAACACTATCTCGATTACGTGGGGCTGTCCCCCGATCAGGTGAGGGAGTGGGGCTGGACGGCGGCGGTTCATCCGGACGATCTCGGCGGCCTTACGGCGATATGGTGCTCGCTGATAGCTTCCGGCAAAAGCGGGGAGGCGGAGGCGCGGTTTCGTCGAGCCGACGGCGAATACCGTTGGCTTCTGGCGCACGCCAACCCCTTGCATGATGGCAACGGAAACATCGTCAAATGGTACGGATTGAATACGGATATTGAAGACCGGAAGCGCGCCGAGATTCATCTCGCCGGAGAGAAGCAGGTTCTGGAGATGATTGCGTCGGGGCGGCCGCTTCGCGAAGTTCTCGGCGCGCTATGCAGGTTTTTTGTAGGCGCCGCGCCGGATTGTCACTGCGGCATTTACCCGATCGATTGGCGTGGCAAGACATTCCAGTACGGCGTCGCGCCCTCCCTTCCCGCGAGCTACACCGATCCAATCGAGGGAGCGCCTGTCGCCTTCGATGACTCCCCGCGCGGCCAGTCAATCAGCGAAAAGACCCAGGTGATCGCGGAGGATATCGGATCGGACTCTCGTTGGATGGCTGCCCCGTGCCGCGCCCATGTCCTGGAGCATGGGCTGAGAGCGGTTTGGAGCACGCCGATTTGCTCGCGGGAGGGATTGGTCATTGGCACGGTCTGCGTCTACCAGCAAAAGCCAGGCAGTCCATTCCCGCATCACCAGGAGCTCATTGCGCATGTTGCGCGTCTCGCGAGCATCGCAATCGAGCGCTCGCAGGCTGAAACAGCGCGCCGGCTAAGTGAATTCTATCTCACGGAAGGCCAGCGGATCAGTGCGACAGGTACATTCTCGTGGCAAGTAGACGCCGACGAATTCATGTTTTCTGAGGAACTGCGTCATATCTTCGAGTTTGAGCCGAATACCGAGCTGAACTTTGATCGGGTCCGCGAGCGCGTGCATCCAGACGACCTTCCGCAGCTCGCTCACAACATGGCGCGGGTGCGGGCAGGCCTCGACAATCCGGAATACGAGATACGGCTACAAATGCCGGATGGTCGGTTGAAGTGGATAAGGGTTCTTGCTCGCGTGAACCGCCACGAGGGCGGTCGCCTGGAATGTCTTGGTGCAGCCCAAGATGTGACGCAGCGCCGACTTGCCGAACAGGCGCGCGACAGGGTTCGATCTGAACTAGCGCACGTAAGCAGGGTGGTAAGTCTTGGGGCGTTGACTGCTTCGATCGCGCACGAGATTAACCAACCGCTCGGTTCGATCGTCACGAACGGTGAGACAGGATTGCGCTGGCTGGCGCGGCCCGAGCCACATTTGGAGAAAGTCCAGGATATCATAAAGCGCGTAGTCAACGATGCCCGGCGCGCAGCGGAAATCATCGATCGAATCCGGACCATGGCGAGCAGGGGTTCGACCCGCGAGTCGGTGATTGCGCTCAATGAAATCATCACGGAGGCTGCGACGCTTTTGCACCACGAGTTTCAATCGAGGAATGTGTCAATCTCCCTCGATTTGGAACCTGACCTTTCCAATGTGGTCGGAGACCGCACTCAGTTGCAACAGGTTGTCGTAAATCTTGCGATCAACGCCCTGCAAGCGCTGACAAACTCCGGTGTATTGCAGAAGAGCATCGGTATTCGAACGCGGCAAATTGATTCAGAAACGGTATGTTGCGCCATTGAAGATAGCGGTCTCGGCATCGACGCGGAGCATCTGCCGCGTCTGTTCGATAATTTCTTTACGACCAAGGAGACCGGGATGGGCTTGGGCCTGCCGATCGCTCAGTCGATCATTGAAGCGCATAGTGGACGGATACGAGCAGATAATGAATCCGCGCTGGGCGGCGCGAGGTTCGTTTTCGAGTTGCCGGTGAGTGCGCCTTCGAGCGGTGAGGTTGGCGGCGCGGCAATGGCCCCGGCCATCGACTTCAGTCGGGCCGCTCGTCGATCAGGTTGATGCGGGCGACGTTGTCGTATTGGCGTTCAGAACCATTTGAAACACGGCGCCTCGACCCATTGCCTCGAAGGCGTTTGTGCTGTCAACCGTCCAATCCTCTTCCTATTGGGAAAAGACAGGGCGGACATGCATTCCAACCGGTTACCTCCTAACACCAACGTATGGGAAAGGCGAAACCTGGGTTGAATGGAGCGGTTGTGGTTCGTCGCGCTACGCTGTTCTCACACAAGGAAGGTCAACATGGCGATCCTGTTGACGGTCAACGGTGAACAGAAATCGTTCGATGCTCCGCCCGATATGCCATTGCTTTGGGTGCTTCGTGACATTCTTGGCTTGACCGGAACGAAGTTTGGTTGCGGCATTGCGCAATGCGGCGCTTGCACCGTACACGTCGACGGCAAGCCGGTGCGCTCGTGCATGCTGCCGGTCGGCGCGGTACGCGACCGTGCCGTCACCACCATCGAAGGTATTGGTGCGACGCCCACCGGCGCGAAAGTTCAGAAAGCCTGGCTCGATCTCGAAGTGATTCAGTGCGGCTATTGCCAGTCGGGCCAGATCATGTCCGCAGCAGCCCTGCTTGCTGCCACGCAGAATCCCGATGATTCCGATATCGATGCCGCGATGGCGGGAAATATTTGCCGCTGTGGAACCTATCTGCGCATTCGTGCTGCGATCAAGCACGCGGCTTCTGGACGCCAGTCATAGGAGGGGCGCATGACAGTTGCGCAGAAGAGTTACGAAGGGCTGTCGCGCCGTTCCCTGCTGACCTCGGGACTGGCGGGAGGGCTTCTGCTTGCGTTCCATCTTCCCGTGCGTGCCTCCAACGAGCCGGTGCAACCGCCCGATGATGTCGCGGGCAAGTTTGCGCCAAATGCCTTCATCCGCATCGATCATTTCGGCCAGACAACTCTCGTCATGCCCCAGGTTGAGATGGGGCAGGGTGTATACACTTCGATACCGATGATTCTGGCGGAAGAACTCGACGCCGATTTTTCGCGGGTGATACTGGAGCATGCACCGCCCAGCGACAGGCTTTACGCCAATCCGGTTTTTGGCATCCAGGTCACGGGCAATTCCAACTCCATTCGCTCATTCTGGCACCCGCTACGCAAAGCCGGGGCCGGTGCGCGCGCCATGTTGGTGCAAGCCGCGGCTCAGCAATGGAATGTCGAGCCGGCGAGCTGCGCCACATCGAACGGCGAAGTCATCCATCCTGAGAGCGGACGCAAGCTCTCCTATGGCGCCCTCGTGGATGCCGCGAACACGCAGACCCCGCCGAAGGACGTTGCACTCAAGGATCCCAAGGATTTCGTTCTGATAGGCAAGCCGCTGAAGCGCTTTGATACGCCGGACAAGGTCAACGGCAAGGCCGTCTACGGCATTGACGCGATACTGCCGGGCATGAAATTCGCGACGCTCAAGGCGTGCTCCGTGTTTGGTGGCAAGGTTCGCGGGGTCGACGACAGCGCGGCAAAACAGGTGCCGGGCGTGCAGCAGATCGTGGTTCTTGACGATCTGGTCGCCGTGGTCGGAGATCATATGTGGGCGGCGAAGAAAGGTCTCGACGCTCTGGTACTCGATTGGGACGAAGGGCCGAATGCTGATCTTACCCTACAGGATATCTGGAAGGATCTGCGATCGGCAAGCGAGAAGGACGGTGTGGTCGCAAAATCCCGAGGTGACATCGCCAAAGGCCTCCTCACTGGCGAAAAACTCGAAGCGTCGTACGAACTTCCGTTTCTCGCGCATGCGACGATGGAGCCGGTCAATGCCACGGTTCATCTCAGACTCGGTTCTTGCGAAATCTGGACTGGCACGCAGGTAGCCGCGCGTGTGCAGTTGGAAGCCGCGAAGGCGGCAGGGCTTCCGGTCGATAAAGTGATCGTCAACAATCACCTGCTAGGCGGCGGTTTCGGCCGCAAGCTCGAACCGGACATGGTTGTTGCTGCGGTTCGCATCGCCAAGCATGTCGATGGCCCCGTCAAGGTGGTGTGGACCCGCGAAGAGGATATCCAGCACGATTTTTATCGTCCGATCTATCGTGACACCATTGCAGCGACCTTGTCCGACGGCAAGATCGCGAGCTGGAAATACCGGATCAGCGGCTCTGCGATCATCGCGCGCTGGCTGCCGCCGGCGTTCCAGAAAGGCGTCGACATTGACGCCGTCGATAGCGCCATTGATGTGCCCTACGACATTCCTAATTTCCATGTCGAATATGTGCGCGCCGAACCGCGGGCGGTGCCGACCGGCTTTTGGCGCGGCGTAGGTCCCAACAACAACGTCTTCGCCGTCGAATGCTTCATGGACGAATTGGCGCGGAAGGCAGGCAAGGATCCGATTGATTTCCGCCGTTCGATGCTTGGGACCCAGCCGCGTTTTCTGGCGACGCTCAATCTCGCCGCGGAAAAATCAAACTGGGGCCAATCGCTGCCGCCGCGCGTCGGGCGTGGCGTCTGCTTGCAGCCGTCGTTCGGCAGCTTCATCGCGACCGTGGTGGAGGCGGAAGTCGATGAGCAGGGCGATGTGAAGGTCCGCCGGGTCACCTCGGCGGTCGACACCGGCATCGCGGTCAATCCCGACACGATCGTGGCGCAGCTCGAAGGCGGGCTGATTTTCGGCCTGACCGCCGCTCTCTACGGCGAGATCACCATCGCCAAGGGGCGCGTCCAGCAATCGAACTTCAACGACTATCGCATGCTGCGTATCGACCAGGCGCCAAAGATCGAGGTTCACGTTATCAGGAGCAGAGAGCCTCCAGGCGGCATCGGCGAAACGGGTGCGACGGCGGCGCCCCCGGCATTGCGCAACGCGATCTATGCCGCGACCGGCGTTGCCTTGCGGCGGCTGCCGATTGACCGCAGCTTGATTGCGGGGAAAAAATCATGAGCCGGACTACACGCCGTATCCTTCTCAGCATTACCGTGATCGTTGTGGTTGCGCTGGCGATCGGCATCTGGATCATCCGTGGTCCTGATCCAATGGCATTTGTGGACGGTCAGAAGGTGGAGCTGGCGGCTTACAAGGCAGGCGACCCCACCGGTGTCCCCGTTTCGCTCGCCAGGGCGAGTTTGATCGAGCGGGGTAAGTATCTGGCGGAGGCGGCTGATTGCATGGCTTGCCATACGTCCCAGGGCGGAAAGGATTACGCCGGGGGCCTCGGGATTAGGTTGCCGTTCGGTACGCTGTACTCCACCAATATCACGCCGGATAAGGAAACCGGCATCGGCAACTACAGCGACCAGGAGTTCCTCAACGCGGTCCAACGGGGCAGCCGTCGCGACGGAGCGCGGCTTTATCCGGCGATGCCGTTCACGTCGTATGCCTATATGACCGACGCGGATGCGTTGGCGATCAAGGCTTATCTTTTCAGTCTGCCGCCGGTGCGTGTGGTAGCACCTGCTAATACGCTGATGTTTCCGTTCGACCAGCGCTGGGCGATGGGTTTCTGGTCTGTGCTGTTCACCCGTGACTCGCGCTTCGCGCCGGATGCCTCACAAAGCCTCGAGTGGAACAGGGGCGCATATCTCGCGGAAGCGCTGGCGCATTGCGGGGAATGCCATACGCCGCGAAGCCTGGCGTTGGCATTGGACAACCGCAAGAAATTTGCGGGGGCTGTGACCGCGGGTTGGCGGGCCTTCAACATCTCATCGGACAAGACCACGGGTATCGGCGCCTGGCGCGATGAGGATCTTGTGTCCTACTTGTCGCTCGGACACGCCTCTGGTCACGGCACCGCCTCGGGGCCGATGGGCGAAGCCGTCGACCATAGCTTTAGCAAGCTAACGCTAGAAGACGTTCACGCTGTCGTAGCCTATCTGCGCAGCGTACCGGCCATCGCTTCCGCCGATTTGCCAGCGACGCTGGCGCCGCCCGCGCCGGCTTCGCACCGGCAGGGCGGCGGCCCGCCGGACCCGCGAGGCAAGATAGTTTTCGAGGGTGCCTGCGTCAGTTGCCATGGCTGGACCGGTGAAAGTTCGATCTCGCCATTCGCGACACTTACCGGATCGTGGGCGGTCAACGATCCCGGCGCGACCAATGTAGCTCAGGTCGTGATCTCGGGAACCGGGCGTCATACACCCGAGAATTCTGTATCGATGCCCTCATTCGGCAATGCTTATTCTGACGATGAGATCGCGGCCGTCGCCAACTATGTCACCGCACGTTTTGGCACCAGGGGATCGCGGCTCACGGCCCGGGACGTGGCGGAGCTAAGGAAGCAAACGTCACAATGATCACCGGCGGGCTCGGCCCGTGGAATGAGGGTTCTGTCCCGTGATCAGCAGGCCAAGGCTGGAAGGGGGAACTCGCCCCGGTCTCGTGCTGGCTCGTTTGGCGACCGTTCGGGAGATCGCATGCCGGAACGCGGGTCGCCACGGAATCGACGATCATGGCCTGGAGCGGATTCAGCGCCCGCTCCTAATCCTGTTCGCCGAGAGTTTGAAGATAGGTCTTGCCGTATGGATAGAATGACTCCTTGCGGCCCCCTTGCCAGGCAGCTTTTAGTTCGGGCCTTGTAATGTCCCAGTCCGGCCGGCATTTCCTGCTGACAGCACGCAGGTCCTGGCGGAGCTCTTCCATCGTGGGTCGTCCGAAGAACCAGTAGCCATTGTAGATATTGTGAATAACAAGACCGGGCTCCAGCACAATCACGTGCGGAATCATGGGATTGTTGACGGGATCGGTGTATTCGGCGATGTCGAGATCATTCTGAACAATGCGCCGCGGATCAGAGAGAAAGGGCCAGTGAGCTCCTATTCCGCTGCGATATTCGTTCGTCTGGGGGATGTTGTCGGTGCTGATCGTGACCAGCCGGCAATAGCCGACCTCCATCTCTCGATGGAGCTCCAGCAAACCTTCCGCCTGACGGCGATCTTTTGGACAGAAGCCGCCAGGGCTAAGGGCCAGCACCATCGGATGCTGTCCTTGCAGCTCCGAGAGTTTTCGATGCTTTGCGGTATGGTCGCTAAGTTCGTAGTCGGGAAAAACAGCTCCGGGCACCATGTCTGATCGCATCTGAAGTCCTCCATGTGTGAGCGCGCGAGTGATCAGGCTTCATGCCGTCACAAATCGATCACGACGTCGCCCCCGGGTTGCGAGCAGCAGATCAGCAGATTTCCATCGGCCGGTGCATCGACCGGCTCGGGGCGGTAACCGATGTTGCCCGCCACAAGCCCGGTCTCGCAGGTGTGGCAGACTCCGGTTCGACACGCCCACCGCACTGGCACGTTGCAAGCCTCGGCCAGCTCGAGCAAGCTCTGGAACGATGACCCCCAGCGCACATTGAGACCGCTACGGGCAAACGAAACCATTGGTCCTGAGCCGGCAGGACCTGCCGGCAAATGCGGCGAGAGGCGCGGCGAAGCAGCAATGCCTGGCGTATTGGATGGACCGGCGCCGAACATCTCGGTGTGGATGCGATCCCGCGCGACGCCATTCGCAACAAGGCCGGCAGTCAGGTCGCCCATGAACGTCGACGGTCCGCAGATATAGAAATCGCCATCGAGTGGTAAGTTACGTTCCTGAAGCACTCGCATATTCAGGCGCCCAGAGGCGTCGAAATCAATTTGGGGCTGATCCTCGGGATCGGGCGAGCTGTAGCAAATGTAGCTACGGTGGTGGGGTAGCGCTTTGAGCAGTCCACGCGCTTCCTCGGCAAAGGGATGTTCGCGGCCGTTACGGGTGCCGTATAGCCACCAGATTTCCCTCATCGATGCTTCGGCGGCCAGCGCGTGAAGCATTGCGAGCACCGGCGTCACGCCGATCCCCGCACTCAACAACACAACCGGTGTATCGCCCGGCCGTAGTGTGAAACTGCCCCGTGCCGCGCTTGCCTGGACGATGTCGCCAACCTGAAGCTCGTCGTCGACGTAGGCGCTGGCCGCGCCGTGGGCTTCCCGCTTGACGCTGACGCGATAGTACGCGGCGCCGGGCTCCCCCGACAGCGAGTAGCTGCGCATCAGCACAGGTGCAGATGGCGACCCAAGCCGCAGCACAAGGAACTGTCCGGGGAGAGCCACAGCGATGGATTGTCCGTCCGTGGGCTCGAGCAGCAGCGAAATCACGTTGCGGCTCTCGCGGACCTTGCACGAGACGCGAAGAGGGCGGAATCCACGCCACGCCGGGGGCGGGCCCGACGCTGCACTGAGTCCGGCGTTTCCGGTCGTGACGCCGCCCTTGCGCTCCTGGGTGAGCAACGCCTCGAGGGATCTACGCCAGCCGGCGCTCAGCGTCGGGATTCGCAGCGCACGTTCCAGCTCATCGCGAGAGTGACCCGGCATGTAAAGCAGCGCATCAATCTCGGACACGCTCATTCGCTCAGGCCCGGAGGCGACCCGCGTGATCTCGTCGCCGGCTTCCACTTCTCCTTCCTCCAGCACACGAAAATAGAAGCCAGGTCTTCCGTGCTTGACCACTAGCGCCGCCATTTCCGGCTCGTTCATGCGGATACCCAGCCGGTAACAGGTGACGCGCGGCTGCGTCACCTCGAACAAAGCGCCGCCAATCCTGTAACGGTCTCCGATACACACCTCTGTATCTGACAGGCCGTCGACGGTGAAATTCTCCCCGAATTGCCCGTAGGTGAAGTCGCTTCGTCCCAAATGTTTCTGCCAATACCGATAGGAATCCATTTGATAGACAAATACGGCCCGCCGTTCACCGCCGTGCCCGGCCAGGTCCCCCTGTCCGTCGCCGTCTATGTTGAGCCGCCGCACCATACGCCGGCCTTTAACGGGCGCCTTCCAAATGCCGGTATGGACCGTCCTGCCTTGCCAAGTCACGTCGCGCGGCAGGCCCACATTGACTGAAAGCAAGCGTCCCATCACGTTTCCCAACGATGATCACTGCATTTGGAAGTGAACCCAGAAAGTCTCCGCCGACCGCCAGCTCCGGCGCAACAGACATCTCTTCATCCTCATGAGGCACTCTCCGCGCCCCACGCCGCCTCGAGCGACTCGAATAACTCGCCGTAGGTTGCTGATGTCAGGTGCACTTTCCATTCGACCTTCGGAAGATGCGGGTCATATCAATGTATGAGTGGCCAGCCTACCATTCGGCGTTTATGTCCATTTTCGTCCATAATTTTGTCGGCAGATATGCGGGCATATTTTTAAACTTCGCATCCGCGCCGAAGCTGCGGCGAGGTGCGTTCTCTTGCAAGCATTCGCGAGGTCTGGAGGAGTGCCTGCAGTAGTCCTCCGGCTGGGTTCGGTGGCGTACCGGCTGACTGTCGTCGCGTCCGCGTCTGAGCCGGCTCAGGCGCTGGCGGAATCCACTCACCGGCATCAAGGAGATCACCATGATGATTGCAATCAAACCTTCTCAAGTGCCGACGCTCGACATGAAGCTCGAGGTCATTGTCATAATACGACCGTCAACTCGGCAGCGGAACTCGCCGCCGCGCTGCGTCGCGTCGCGGCCGCCCATGGCGAGCACGAGAAACGAACGGGCGAGGATGATGTGAGCTGGCCGGACTGGTACGCCGAGTACATCGTCCGCGAGCAGGCTGGCGAGCCATCGCCATCGTGAACCCCGCGACCCCGTCTTCCGTCATCTGCTGTGGGTTGTTCGTGGCCGACTAGCCGGAAGCCGCCTGAATTTGGCCGCTGAGGGACTGCAATGAGCAATCAAATCCTCGTTTTTTATGGCTCCTATCGTTCCGACCGGATGGGCATCCGCCTCGCCGAATTCGTGGTTGAGCGGTTGCGGCGCCGGGGCGATGCCGTCGAACTGATCGACGCCAAGGCGGTCAACCTTCCCATGCTCGACAGAATGTATAAGGAATATCCGCCGGGAGAAGCCCCCGAGCAGCTTCAGCGGTTGGCCAGCAAGATTCACGATGCTGATGGCTTCGTATTCGTCACCGGCGAATATAATTGGGGTGTCCAGCCCGGACTGAAAAACCTGACGGATCATTTTCTGGAGGAATGGTTCTGGCGCCCCGCCGCGATCGCGAGCTATTCGGCAGGACGTTTGTCCGGCGCACGGGCCGCAACCGCTTGGCACGGCACACTCTCCGAGATGGGGATGGTGGTAGTTTCAAGCACGATTGCCGTTGGTTCCATTGGACACACGCTCGCGGCTGATGGTGCGCCGACGGGTGAAAGCGGCGAGGCTCTCGAACGGGCGTTTCCGCGCTTTGCCGACGATCTGATGTGGTGGGTGGAAGCGGCAAAGATGCAGCGACAACGCAAGAAGCCACCATATTGATCGTCGGGCGATCAGCGCTTCTGCTCGACCCACGCCTCGATAATCTTACGAGAGGTCAGGCGGACGATCGGAGGAAATAGCGCAGATTTGCGTGGTGTGGGGAAACGCGGTAGCCCTCTTCCGCTACCATGGATCCCCTTGGCCGCCCCGCCGATGGCTTCCTGCCGGCGAATGCTGACCCGCGACGCGCGCCAAGGTCGCGTTTTTAACGAGGTAAGTGAGCAGTTAACCTCGTTCCGAAATTTCTTGGAAAGCATGATAGCCGCATACTGGAGACCCTGCAGAGCAAACGGGGTTGCCGATTTGTCAGTCACGCTCGAAACGGTCGAAGCCTTCATGGGGCACGGAAGGCGGACTATCGCATTCCCTGCCGCGCTGGAACGACAGTTCGAGCAAGACACGCAGGAGCGGCGGTGCGCGCGACTTAGAGTGGGTATCCTTGTTTCCGCCGTCCTGTACAATTTCTTCTTGATCGCCGATTGGCTGCTCGTTCCTGACGTGCTTCGCATTGCCACGTTGCTTCACTTCTGCCTGGTCACGCCATGGATGCTCTTCGCAGCCTGGGCGATGACCAAGTGCCCGCCACCCTTCGTTCGCGAATGCTTGGCCGCCAGCGTGCCGTTGTTCATCATTCTGCAGATAGACTACGGCTTTGCGTCCACGACAAGCGAGAGTGCCGCGCATTATCAGTACGTCGTCCTTCCGACTCTTCTATACGCGAACGTATCGCTGCATCGATTGGCGTTTCGTTTTGCGCGCGTCGTGACTGCCGCCGTCGTAATAGATCGGA
>JAJYAH010000625.1 GCA_021779635.1 Pseudomonadota bacterium
CAGCGCGTTGAGGCCAGGATTGGCGAAGAACGCCAGAATGATCTGCTTGTAGAGCACCACCGTCAGCAGCGCGCACAGCACCAGGAACACCAGCATCCGCACCAGGAAGATCCGTGGTGAGGACAGCTTGTTCAGTTCGATTTCCATCGTGGAACGGGGAGGGGGGCCTGAAGGCATCGGCTGATCGTCACCTGTTGCGGGGGGAACGCTTTCGGGCACCAATATGGCACAGCGGCGTCGGGAAAAAAGGCCAGTTACGACCGGTTGGGGGCAGAAGCATGGAACTTCGGCGTGAAACCGCGCTTAGGCTTGTAGCGTATTTTACAAAGCTTCGACGCCACAGCCGCTTAACAGGCATTTGCGTGATTATTTTATATCTTGAGGCGCTGGCCGCGATGGCGCTGTCCCTGTCGATCCTGATGGCCGGCGCCTGGATGGTGCAGCAGCGAACCGGCAATTCCGGCTGGGTCGACACCATCTGGACGTTCGCGGTCGGGCTGGTCGGCGCCGGCAGCGCGCTATGGCCGGTGGCCGATGCGGCGCCGAATGCCCGGCAATGGCTGGTTGCGGCTTTGGTGGCGATCTGGTCGGTCCGGCTCGGCCTCCATATTGCGGTGCGCACGGCCGGGATTACCGACGACCCGCGCTACGCCGCCTTCGCCCGCGAATGGGGCGCCGATTCGCCGCGCCGGATGTTCGTGTTTCTGCAAAATCAGGGCTTCGGATCGATCCCGCTGGTGTTCGCGATTTTCGTGGCGGCGCGATTTCCGCAGGCCGCGCTGCGGTTTCATGATTATCTCGGCGCGTTGATCCTGTTGGTCGGCATCGCCGGCGAGGCGCTCGCCGACGCCCAGCTCCGGAATTTCCGCCTCGACCCCGCCAACAAGGGCCGGGTATGCGACGTCGGCCTGTGGCGCTGGTCCCGCCATCCGAATTATTTCTTCGAATGGTTCGGCTGGCTCGCCTATCCCGTGATCGCGATCTCGATCCGCGACCCGCTGACTTATCCTTTTTATTATCCTTGGGGCTGGGCCAGTTTGCTGGCGCCGGTCTTCATGTACTGGATCCTGGTGCATGTCACCGGCATTCCGCCGCTCGAGCAGCAGATGCTGCGTTCGCGCGGCGAGCGCTATCGCGACTATCAGTCGCGCACCAGCATGTTCTTCCCGCTGCCGCCGCAAAAGCAAGGGGTCACATGAACGTCGTCTCCAGAATCATCGGCGCCGCCGAACGGGTGCCGCTGCCCGATCTCGTGATCCGTGCCGCCATCCAGCGGCTGTGCTCGCGCACCGCGACGCGGCTCGCCAGCGGCAACGCGGAGAGCGACGCCTCGTTTGCCGATGAGATGGCGGCGCGCGCCATTGCCGAACATGCCGATGCGGCCAACGCCCAGCATTACGAAGTGCCGGCGGCATTCTTCGCCCGGGTGCTCGGACCGAACCGCAAATATTCCGCGTGTTTCTACAAGGAGCCAAAATCCACGCTGCAGGAGGCCGAGGAAGAAGCGCTGCGCCAGACCGTCGAGCATGCCGATCTCGCCGACGGCCAGTCGATCCTCGAACTCGGCTGCGGCTGGGGCTCGCTGTCGCTATGGATGGCGCGGCAATTCCCGAGATCCGAGATCACCGCGGTGTCGAATTCGCAGTCGCAACGGCACTATATCGAGGGCGAGGCCGCGGCGCGCGGATTGAAAAATCTGCGCGTGGTGACCGAGGACATGAATGTGTTCGACGCCAGGCGGCGGTTCGATCGCATCGTATCGGTCGAAATGTTCGAGCACATGATGAACTGGCGCCAGTTGATAACGCGGGTGAAATCCTGGCTGGCGCCGGATGGCCGCTTCTTCCTGCACATCTTCACCCATCGTGCCGGCGCCTATCTGTTCGATCGCGCCGACCGGGAGGACTGGATCGCGCAGCATTTCTTCACCGGCGGCGTGATGCCGAGCCATCATCTGATCCGGCAATATTCCGATTTGTTCGAGGTCGAGAAGGAATGGCGCTGGAGCGGCACGCATTACCAGCGCACCGCGCTTGACTGGCTCGCCAATTTCGATGCCCGCCGCGACGAGGTCGAGGGCATTCTTCGTGAACTCTACGGTGGCGACACCGCGTTGTGGATGCGGCGCTGGCGCTGGTTCTTCCTCGCCACATCAGGACTGTTCGGCTACGCCGACGGCATCGAATGGGGCGTCAGCCATTTCAGGATGAAGGCGGTGTAGCAATTGTCGTCGCCCTGACGGACGGTGCGTGTCGCGTTTGGAGCGAGGGATCGCAGCCTATAGCGTCTTGTTGAGCAGAGCCGGCCATGATTTGTCGCACGATTGAAACATCCGCTGCAATCGATCGACGATTTTCATGTCCGTTGTCGAAATAGCTGGCGGTTCGCGCCGCTTGCAAGGTTGCGGACGCGGATCCACATACAGGTCAGTCGAACAAGATCGGTTCTTGCAAAACGGGATCGGGCGATGTGGCGGACAAGAGGAAATGCGCTGGCGATACTGCTTCTCGCGGGGATGATCGGTGCACCGGGGACTGCCGATGCTGACGAAATCTCGGGCGTCGGGACGAGCGATACCGAGATCCGCATCGGAAACATCATGCCTTATACGGGCCTGCTGGCAGGGTTCGCGACAATCGGAAAGGCCGAAGCGGCCTATTTCGACATGGTCAACGAAAATGGCGGGATCAACGGCCGCAAGGTCAGGTTCATTTCCTACGATGACAGTTCCGATCCGGCGGCGGCCATCGAGCTGACCCGGAAGCTGGTCGAGACCGACAAGGTTCTCCTGATGTTCGGTTCATTCGGTACACCGGACAATCTGGCGACCAGGTCGTATCTGAATGATCGCAGGATTCCTCAGCTGTTTGTGGCTTCCGGTGATAACGAGTTCGCCAATCCCAAGGCATTCGGCTGGACGATGGGGTGGCAACCCCCGTTTTGGGTCGAGGGCCGCATTTACGCGAACTACATTCAAGCCGACTATTCAGAGCGCAAGATTGCAGTGCTTTGGCAAGACGATCAATTCGGCAGGAACCTTTTCCAAGGGTTGCAGGATGGTCTAGGGGATTGGGCGCGGATGATCGTTGCCGACACGACGTTCGATCTTTCGGAATCCACCTCGCTCGACGCGCAGATAGAGGTTCTGAAGAGTTCCGGCGCTGACATATTGTTGCTCGACGTCGCACCGGCTTTCGCGGCTCGCGCGTTACGGAAAATAGCCGAACTCGATTGGCACCCGGTTACCCTTCTCGACAACGCCTCCGCGTCGATCGCGAATGCGTTGAGGCCGGCTGGTCTTCAGAACTCGTCGGGGGTCATCTCGACTTCGTTCCTGAAGGATGCCGCCGACCCGGAATGGGCAGATGATCCGGCCATGAAGGCCTTCCTCTCCTTCATGGACAAATATTATCCCGACGGAGACAGGGATGATGGCAACGTCGCCTTCGGATATGCGGCAGCCGAGACGTTGTTTCATGTGCTGAGCCAGTGCGGAGACGATCTTTCGCGGGAAAACATCATGAAACAGTCGGCTTCCTTGAAGGCCTACCATAACTCGATTGTGCTGCCGGGCATCACGATCAGCACCGGGTCGACGGATTTCCATCCGATCAAGCAGATGCGTCTGGTGCAGTTTGACGGAACCGCGTGGCAGCCGATCGGCGACGTGATCGAAAATGCCTTCATCGGCGACGCAGGCCAGGTAAACCCGTGACAGGTAAACCCGTGACAGTCGGGCCCTGCCGCGTTCAGAGACGGCGCCCTACTTCCCCAGCGTCTTGAGAATCTTCAGCAGTTCGGCGTGGACGAATTCATTGCCGCAGACCACATTGCCCGTCTTGAGCGGGTCGTCGTCGCCCGCAAAGCCGCTGACGATGCCGCCGGCCTCGCGCACGATAATCTGGCCCGCCGCCATGTCCCATGGCTTCAGATTGCGCTCCCAATAGCCGTCGAAGCGGCCTGCGGCGACGAAAGCCATGTCGAGCGCGGCTGAGCCGAACCGGCGCAGGCCCGCGACCTTCGCCTGTATCGCGGTCATCTCGGCGCGCCACAGGTCGATGTCGCCGCGTCCGACATGCGGCAGCCCGCACGCCATCACGCATTCGTCGAGCTTGCGGCGTCCGGCGACGCGCAGCCGCTGGTCGTTGAGGAAGGCGCCCTTGCCGCGCTCGGCGATGTAGAGGTCGTCATTGGCCGGATTGTAGATCAGGCCGGCGATAACGGTGCCCTCGCGCTGCAGGCCGATCGAAACCGCGAATTGCGGGATGCCGTGCAGGAAGTTGGTGGTGCCGTCGAGCGGATCGACGATCCAGGTGTGGCTCTTGTCCTCGCCTTCGCGGGTGCCGCCTTCTTCGCCGATAAAGCCGTAACCCGGGCGCGCCTTGATGAGGTCGGTGTACAGCATCTCCTCGGCGCGCCGGTCGGCCATGGTGACGAAATTGGCGGGGCCTTTCAGCGAGACCTGGAGATTCTCGACCTCGCCGAGATCGCGCTTGAGACTGCGGCCGGCGCGGCGCGCGGCTTTGACCATGACGTTGATGAGGGCTGAATGCAGCATGATCCCGGCTTGCGATTGACGTTTCGACGGTGAAAACCCGCTCCCTCTCCCCCGCGGAGAGGTGAGACGGCGGCCCGAAGGTAAAATCGGGCCTTGGCAGATCGAGCCTTGGCAGATCGAGCCTTGGCAGATCGAGCCTTGGCAGATCGAGCCTTGGCAGATCGAGCCTTGGCAGATC
>JAJYAH010000626.1 GCA_021779635.1 Pseudomonadota bacterium
CCGCAGCACTCCATCCGGGATCAAGCGCCGACAACATCAGCAAGCCCGCGATCTGGAGCATCTGGCCGATCGCGAGCATTCTGGGAATGCCGAAGCGCGATGCGAAATAGCCACCGGCGAGATTGGCGGCAATTCCGGCCGTCTCATACAGGAGAAACAGGAACGCAAGCGTGAAGGGGGTATATCCCAACCGAAAGAAGTGAAACAGGACGAGCATGCGCAATGCGCCATCGACCAGCGTGAAGCCCCAATAGGATGCCGTGACAATGATGTAATTTCGAACCATGGAGTTAGACGCCTGCTTGTTGAACGATATTCGCGAGATCGACCATGCGGCAGGCGTAGCCAACCTCGTTGTCGTACCAGGCGTAGACCTTCAGCAGGGTCTCGTCGGTCACCATGGTGCTGAGGGAATCGACGATCGAGCTGCGGGGATCGTTGTTGTAATCGGCCGAAACGAGAGCCCTGGTCTCGAGGCCCAGGATACCAGCCAGGACGCTTTCGGACGCGGATTTGAAAAGTCCGTTGACCTCCTCTGCCGTGGTCGGCCGCTTCAGTTCGAATACACAATCCGTCAAGCTGGCATTCAGAACGGGCACGCGCACCGCGTGACCGTTCAGTTTCCCCTTGAGTTCCGGATAGATCAGGGAGATTGCCGTTGCGCTTCCGGTGGTCGTGGGCTGCATCGAGAGCATCGACGATCGTGCGCGGCGCAGATCCTTGTGCGGCGCATCGACGACGACGTTGGTGTTGGTGGGATCGTGGATGGTCGTGATCTGCCCATGCCGGATGCCGATTGACTCATGGATGACCTTGACGACGGGTGCGAGGCAATTGGTCGTGCATGAGGCGGCCGTCAGCAGCCGATGCCGGGCTGGATCGTAAAGGTGGTCATTGACGCCGACGACGATGTTCAACGCCGCTTCGTCCTTGACGGGAGCCGCGACGATCACGCGTTTGACGCCATTGTTAAAATAGGCCTGAAGCTGATCGGGCTTCAGAAATTTACCCGTGCACTCCAGCACGACGTCGCAACCCAGATCGCCCCAGGCGACCTCGCCGGGATTTCCCTGTTCGCTGAAACCGAGGCCATGGCCATCGATTGCAATCTTTTTTTCGTCTTCGATGACGATCGATGTATTCCACCGCCCGTGAACGCTGTCGAATTCAAGGAGATGCGCCGTCGCGGCAATCCCGCCCTTGAGCTCATTGATGTGAACGATATCCAGGCTGTTGCGCGCGCGCGGGTCCGTTTCCGGGCGATGGATGCCCCGCATCGCTGCGCGCAACGCCAGTCGGCCAATCCGACCCATTCCATTGATGCCAACTCTCATCACTATCGTTCCGTCATGGTGCTACGCGGGCCGTATCGCCGATTTCATCCAGACGCGCCTTGAGCGCCATCCGATCGAGCGCAGCAAAGGGGAGGCTGGTGAATATCTCAAGGCGCCGGCGAATCATGGCGTACAGCTCGTTCAGCAACGTCGTGCGTTCTGTTGCCGAACCGTTGAACTGGGCCGGGTCCGGGAGCGGCCAGGCGGCGGTCACAAACTGGCCGGCGAGGTCAGGGCAAAACTGGCCGTGCGGGGCATCGCAAAGCGCGATAACGAAATCCATGCGCGGCGCATTAGGCCCCTTGAACTCGTCCCACGATTTGCAGCGCAAGCTGGATACGTCATGCCCGAGGACCCTTAAACGATCGATCACCTCGGGAAGCGGTGCCACAGCCGGCTCGGCGCCGGCAGAATAGCCGCGGAAGTGGCCCCGGCCGATCTTTTCCAGCAAGGCTTCCGCCATGATCGACCGGGCAGAATTATGGGTGCAGAGAAACAGAACGTTGAATGCCGGTGTCATGAAAGTCTCCGTGGCTTTCGCCTCATCCATCCGTGCCGGGTATCGTTGCAGGATGTCGCTGCAGAGTTCAGGCCGGCCGCCGCAACAATCGCGTGCCAGGAATTCGACCAGCCCCCGGAAACCGCCGAGATCAGCGCGGTAATTCATCACCCGGCCTTGTCGCTCCACCTGCACGAGGCCAGCGCGGCTCAGCACAGCGAGATGCGCTGACATGGTGTTGTGCGGCACCTCGCACATGCGCGCGATGTCGCCCGCGTTGAGACCGTCGGGATGGACTTTCAGCAGACTTCGAAGGACCGCCAGCCGGGTGGACTGTCCCAGAGAGCCAAACCGCGTGACCGCTTCCAATTCGTCCATAAGTCTCGACATATAGAGATATTAGAACGGGATGCGTTCGTGGGAAAGCTCTTTTTCCCTGGATAACCGCCGGCTTGCTGCAAGCCAGCATCATGGATTTGGTGACACTGGTATGACAGTCACCTTCCGATACGAACGGGATGCCGGGTGAGGGCGTTCGCGCCTAGCGGCCGCGCTTGGCCGGACGAGCGGACGAGCTCGGCTTTCGACGCGAGGCGGTTTTGGCCGGTGCAGGCGCGCAGCATCCCGCCGACGCGGCGAGGAAATTGCACAATTCGGGATGCCCGTCGCAGCAATCGTTGACCAGAAAGGACAACAACGACTGCATGCCGTCCACGTCCGAGCGATAGATGATCGTGCGCCCGTCGCGCGAGCTGCGCAGCAGGCCGGCCCGGACCAGAATCGCCAGGTGAGACGAAAGGGTATTGTGAGGCGCCCCGACAGTATCGGCGATCACACCTGCGGTGATGCCGATCGGCTCGTGCTTGATCAAGAGACGGAAAATCGCAAGCCGTGTCGGTTGCGCCAGGGCGGCAAGCGCGGCGATCGCATGTTCATCGCTCAACTGGTTTCCGCTCGAGATGGGGCCAGCATGACTCGCGACCGCCAGCATCGCTTTTCGCATTGCATCAATCCCGTGATTCCAAAGTTCTGGTTCGTTTTAGTGGACGCCCAGGTGACAGGCCAGAATCTTTCCGTTTTTGGACATATCGAGACATTTCGATATATCGGTCGGGTTTTGGGAGCCACGCAGCGGCCTTTGAACCAAATGCTCGGCCGGTCAGCTTCAAGTCGATTGAATACACGACCTGATCGAGCCCAACGCTTGTTCCTAAGCTCTTGTCCAGGTACTCCAGATTCCTTGGCAATTTTGTCCGAGACGACGTGTGGATCCGTTTCCATCCGCTCGGCTCAAAGTACGGTCTTAGCCATCAACAATTTCGCCGTCTTCCTTGACGAAACGTCCGATATGGGGATTAGGCAGAATGGCGAGAACCGTTTCCGACGGCCGGCAGAGCTTCACGCCCTTTTGTGTCACAACGATCGGCCGGTTGATGAGGATCGGATGGGTCTGCATGAAATCGAGCAATTGATCGTCGGTCCATTTAGGATCGGCAAGCCCGAGTTCTGCATAAGGCGTGCCCTTCTCTCGCAGCAACCCGCGAACCGAAATACCCATCGCCGCGATCAGTTCCATCAATCGCACACGGCTCGGCGGAGTCTTGAGGTATTCAATGATCGTTGGCTCTTCCCCGCTTCGCCGGATCATCGCCAGCACATTGCGTGAGGTGCCGCAGTCCGGATTGTGATAAATGGTGATCGTCACGGCCGCGTCCTCAAGACCGGCCTCGTTTGATCTGCGCCGGTTTCGTACCAGGTGCGCGTGGTCTTGACGATCCGGACCACCGACAGCATGACAGGCACTTCCACGAGTACACCGACCACGGTGGCAAGCGCCGCCCCGGAATTGAGCCCGAACAGGCTTATGGCGGCGGCGACGGCCAGTTCGAAGAAATTGCTCGCTCCAATCAGCGCAGCGGGCGCCGCCACACACCAGGCAACGCCGAACTGCCGGCTAAGCCAATAGGCAAGTCCCGCATTCAAATAGACCTGGATCAGGATCGGCACGGCGAGCATCGCAATGACGAAAGGCTGTTTGACAATCTGTTCGCCCTGAAAGCCGAACAGCAAGACCAGCGTGGCGAGAAGCGCCAGCAAAGAGATGGGCTGCAGCTTTCGAAGTGCAATCTCAAAAGCACCGTGGCCAGCCCGCACCAGGGCGCTCCGCCAGACTTGTGCAACGATGACGGGCACCACGATATACAGCAGAACGGAAAGCAATAAGGTTGCCCAGGGCACCGCGATAGACGCAACGCCGAGCAACAGGGCGACGAGAGGAGCAAAGAGGAAGACCATCAGCACGTCGTTCAACGCGACCTGGCTGAGCGTAAAATTGGGTTCACCCTCGCACAGATTTGACCAGACGAAGACCATCGCCGTGCACGGCGCCGCAGCCAGCAAAATCAACCCTGCAACATAGGACGAGATCTGCCCCGCCGGCAGCATCGGCGCGAACACATGTGCGATGAAGAACGTACCCAGCAAGGCCATTGAGAATGGCTTGACCGCCCAGTTGATAAACAAGGTAACGCCAACGCCGCGCCAATGCTCGCGAACCTTGCCCAAAGATCCGAAATCGATTTTCAATAACATCGGCACAATCATGAGCCAGATAAGCGCGGCAACGATCAAATTGACTTTGGCGATCTCAGCCGCCGCGATGGCGGTGAAGACACCGGGCATGAGATGGCCCAGGACAACTCCCGCGACAATACAGAGGGCTACCCAGAGGGTGAGGTAGCGTTCAAAGATACTCATGCCGTCATCCCGGCTTTAGTACGCAACTTGATGGAAGCCTTGGTTTTGCTTGAGGGGCGGGGTGTGGCGAGGCCCTTCACGACGCCCGTGCATATTCCGGCACGACCACCGCAACAATCCTGCAACAGAAAGAGCGTG
>JAJYAH010000627.1 GCA_021779635.1 Pseudomonadota bacterium
AGAAAGGCAAAAACACGAACGCAAATATCCGCGCGGCCGGATCAGCCCCGCGCCATCGCCCGTTTCACGCCCATCGCTGTCCATTTGGAGCCCCGTGGCGACGGAATGCCGCGGGTAGACTGTCGCGAAGTCCCTGTTCGATCATCTCAAGATGAACGGCCTTGTACTGACAAACTCGGTTGCCGTCCGCGCCGACCTTGCCGACCTTCGCTGCTTCGCAGATGAGGTAGGGCCGGCCCGCCTTGGTCTTCGCGCCCTTCGTGACGCGGGTCATCGCGCCCCCGCAGCGACCACAACGCGCCAAGCCTCCAAGCACGTTCTTTATGCCTCCCCCCGCATGGCGGCCCCGGGCCGGCGACACGCTTCCCGCTCGCATCGTGTGGACACGCTGGAACAACTCGTCTTCGACTACGGCCGGAAAGTATCCCCGCACCGGCTCCCCCGCGACGCGCTTGGTCACGTCCTCCAGCGTCTCGATAGTGTGCGGGACGAATGTCCCATTGGCTGCGGGATTGCTTAACAACTTCACCACATAGCTGCGTCGCCAGTGCGTCGCCGCCGGCCGTCCAGCATCCCCCCCAAGTCGGGACGCCTTCACTATTCAGCGTCTCTGCAATCTTGTGTTGTCCCATGCCGGCCGCAGCCATCTCGTACACGCGGCGCACCACTGCGGCTCGGTCCTCCAGCTTGTCGAAACCAGATCGATCCGGCATTAGGTAGCAAGCTCACCTATCGTTAGATTTCAGATAGTTAGGCCGATTTTCCACAGCCAGACCCATTGATGACCTCCCATTCACAGGGAATCCCTGTGGGTAATCGGCAAATGAGAGCCCATTGGCGTTGACGGGCGCGCGCGACTCTTCCTATGGGCAAAGGAGGAGGGTCACGCCAATGACCGAACTTGAAACTTTGCTCCGGGATCGTCTTTCCAAGATCACCGGCGAATACGCGGACGAAATGTCGCGATACCAGGAGGAAGCCGCCAACCTCTTATTGCAGCATCGTCTAAAAATCGAAGAACTCGAACGCGAACGCACGGCGGCTCAACACTTGCTTGACATTGAGCGGAAGCGTTCCACCGAAACCGAACGGCCGACGCCGCCTGCATCGGCGTCGAACAAGTTGCGGCTGCCCCTTGCGGACTTCCTTGTCATGCAGGTCAAAACACACGGCTTGTTGAGTCGCGAGGACTTGCAGGAAGAGGCGCGGATTGCCGGCTATCTATCCGAACCCGGCGCAGGGCGCACGTTCAACATGACCTTGATGAACATCGAAAAGGTCGGCCGCATTCGGCGCGGTCCTGACGCCTGCTATGCGCCGGCGATAACGTCTCGCGGCTTGTTCGAGTCCAGCACCGAACCAGAGGAGGTGCGCATGGCGCGTCGCCAGATCATGTGAAAGCGGCTCAGACGCGCCAACGTCTGAGCCGCAGATCACGAGGGGGTAGCATAGTGCGGGGTGCGGCTTTCCATCCAACGCCCCGAGGGTGCAAGTCCCTCTACCTCCACCGCTCTTAATGGCCCCGTGGCGAAATCGTTAGACGCAGCGGTCTTTAAAACCGCTTCCGGCTAGGAGTGTCGGTTCGACTCCGACCAGGGCCATCAAAACCCTACAGAAATGCAGGGAATCCGTCTACTCCGCATCTTGCGTTGTGGATGAGAAAGTAATGCCGCATGGTTTTCCGTCCACCAGCATCGCAAAGCCTATTCCGCGACCCTCCAGCACGCGACGCATCGCAGCTAGAGTTACCGCTATCGGAACCCGACGCCCCTTCTCGAAATCCCTCACGGTCGAGAGGGAGACGCCTGCGGCTTTCGCCAATTCTTCTTGCGAGAGATCAAGCCATCCTCGCGCGGCGCGACTCTGTTCCGGTGTCATCCACGCAAAATAGCAACCCAACTTATTTTCGTCAACGCCAACGATTTTTGTTGACGCCACCTATTTCCATCAATATCGTTGGGGTCAACGGAAATCGTTGGCCCGGACATGACACAGCACTTCCTCCTCTCCAAAGCCGCAAGGAGCCTGAGCCTAGCTCGGGTTGCTCGGCTTTCGGACGAAGAGGCGCACGATTGTTTCTGCCAAATCCGTTGGGCCGAGAATGAAGGCAAGCCATTTTGCCCACGCTGCGGCTGTGTCGCCGTCTACACGTACAAGACGCGCCGGCTGTTCAAGTGCAAGGGCTGCAACCATCAATTCTCGGCTACGTCCGGGACGATCTTCGCCAGCCGCAAGCTGCCGGTTGGGACGTACTTGCTCGCCATTGCGATCTTCGCCAACGGCGCTAAGGGGCATAGCGCTCTTCAACTCTCGCGCGATCTCGATTGCCAGTATAAGACGGCCTACGTCATGGCGCACAAAATCCGCGAAGCCATCGCAGCCGATCAGCACTCAGGCGAAACGCTGACGGGCGAGGTCGAGGTCGACGGTGCGTACTTCGGCGGCTACATCAAGCCGGCGAACTGGAAAGAGAACCGCGTTGATCGCCGCCTCGCCAAGAACAAAAACGGCAAGCGCCGCGTGGTCGTTGTGACGCGCGAACGCAATGGCCGCACGCTGACGAACGTCTATCGTTCCGAGGCCGATGCAGTCCCGGCTATCGAGGGCCAGGTACACGCGGACGCAACCGTTCACGCCGATGAAGCCGCGTCATGGGACCGCTTGCACGCAACCTACCTGACGCGCCGGATCAACCATCAAGAGTGCTATTCGGACGGCGCGGCTTGCACGAACATGGCGGAGTCGTTTTTCTCTCGCCTGCGTCGCGCCGAAATCGGCACGCATCACCACATCAGCGGCAAGTATCTCGCCGCCTATGCGTCGGAAATGGCGTGGCGCGAAGATCGCCGCCGCATGTCGAATGGCGAACAGTATCTCATGATGGCCGCCGCCGCAGCGAATCATCCAGTGTCGCGCCTGTGGAAAGGTTATTGGCAGCGAGCCGCAGAAAAATGATGAAAATTCCGTTAATGATCTGAAACCAAAAAAACATCTTGATTTTTGAAAACCGCTTGCCAAGAGCGTCTGAATTCTGTTATTTTGGGAAAGGCAAGAGGCTTGACATTAACTTTTTTGTGCTAGCGCCCCTAAAAAGTCGATGTTGCTTCTCATATTTAGGACGCGTGGTGGATCAATCAAATCCATCGCGCGTTTTGTGTGTGATATTGAAAGGAGCGAGCTATGGAAAGAGGACCAGAGGCGCGTAAGCTCGCTGCCCGCTTTGAATCTATGGCGGCAGCCGGGCTCAAGGACGTGAAGTTTTACGTCCGGAACCCGACCGAGGCTATCGCTGAGAGCGTTTGCCAAGAGGTCAACGCGCTCTATGCAGCAGTCGAGGCAGGCAAGAGCCGCCCACTTGATTTGAAGGACAGCAAGCGCTAGCCCTTCACAAATTCGTCAAAGCGAATTAAGGCCTCGATGAAAGTCGGGGCCTTTTTATTGGTGGCCAAAATGAAACTTGACGCAACAAAAGCAAAAAAAGTATTCGCGAAAGTCAAGGAGCTTCGCGAAGAGATCCAAGCGTATTGCTTGGCCTCAGATCGTCCCGACCTTTCGGTTGAGGATTTTCAGTTCATTTTGTCCAGGCAATACCGTATAACAATCGAAAAAGAGGCTGTAACGGTCCGCACCGTTTTTTTGGCGGGCATGGTCGAGCGGTATTCCGATCGCGCGAAAATTTACGTCAGAGACGACCAAGATCGTGCGTGGCTACGATTTATCTCGGCAAAAGAACTTTGCCACATCCTGATCGATATAGACGACGATTGTTCTTCAAACGGCGTCGACACGATCGGCTATCTCCTTGAGGAATACAAAGTCGAAAACGATGATCTTGCCGACAAAGTCGCGCAATCTGAAATGTTCGCAGAGATCGCCGCGATCGAACTGATGTATCCTTATGCCGAGCGGTGTTCCGATCGTGAGAAAATTAGCTCTGGAACCCTGACCACAGCGCAAATAGCGGAATTCTATGCCCTTCCGGAGTTCATAGTGTCCCGCGCGCTTACGGATTGGTTCCACCGTCTCGCCACGACCGTATGGGGAATGGTCAACGGAGCCTAGCTCTGAGCCTGACTGGGGGTGCTTTGTCGCTCCCTTTCAGCGTTGGACCAGCTCATAAACCGACCCGCGATCATCTCCTCCTTGACCAGCCCCTTCCGCCGCAGCGTCCGCATACACGCCCCGACGCGCTTGATCATCAACCGTTCTAGTGCCTTGTCGCCGGTCGGTAGACCGCGCCCCGCCATAACCTTCAACGCCAGATCGCGCGACGTTACAGGCCCGTTGGCCGCCCTAAGTGTGTCCAACACCAGCCGGGTTATCTCGCCCCGGAACGCATGATGCGCGACTGCGACTGGCTTTGGCTTAATCCCCGTAGCATCTATCTCCGGGTCGAATATCCGCAACGCGCTGTCGATCGCGTCGAGGTCGATGACCAGCTTCCGAAGGTCACGCTGGGCCTGTTCGATCTTGCCGGCGAGTTCGGCGCGCTTGGCAATGAGGGCTGTGACAACGTGCGGATCGGCCATACGCCGATTGTAGCCGAAGTCCCATGCTTTCGGCCCGAAAGGTGGCCCGAGTCCTTGGTGAGCTTGCTACCTAATGCCGGAATTCCACGCTCAGGCGCTCGATTCGCTGCGACAGCCGATGGAGACGGGCGAGGTGGCGATCGCCCGCGCCAATCACCGCGCGGTCTATCCGGCGCGCTTCCAGCTTGTCGCCGCCATG
>JAJYAH010000628.1 GCA_021779635.1 Pseudomonadota bacterium
CGATCGACGCCGGCAGGCCATAGCCCATGGTGCCGAGACCACCCGACGTCATCCAGCGGTGCGGCTCCTCGAAACCGAAGAACTGCGCCGCCCACATCTGGTGCTGGCCGACTTCGGTGGTGATGTAGACATCGCGGCCGCGGGTCGCCTCGAACAGCCGCTGGATCGCATATTGCGGCAGGATGATATCGTTGTTCTTCTTGTACGACAGCGAATTGCGCGCGCGCCATTTCGCGATCTCCTGCCACCAGGGCCGGATATCGGGCTTCTTCGCTTCCGCCTTGAATACCTGCAGAAGGTCGCCGAGCACATTGCCGGCGTCGCCGATGATCGGGATATCGACGCGGATGTTCTTGTTGATCGAGGACGGATCAATATCGATATGGATCTTCTTCGAGCCCGGCGAGAACGCGTCGGTGCGGCCGGTGATGCGGTCGTCGAAACGCGCGCCGACGCACAGCATGACGTCGCAATCATGCATCGCCATGTTGGCCTCGTAGGTGCCGTGCATGCCGAGCATGCCGAGCCAGTTCTTGCCCGACGCCGGATAGGCACCGAGACCCATCAGGGTCGAGGTGATCGGAAACCCGGTGGCGTCGACCAGTTCGCGCAGCAGTCTGGAGGCGTCATTGCCTGAATTGATGATGCCGCCGCCGCTGTAGATCACCGGACGCCTGGCCGAGGCCAGCAATGCCACCGCTTTGCGGATTTGCGTCGCATCGCCTTTCACCCGCGGCGCATAGGAGACGTGCACGTCGGACTTGCGCGGCGGATGATAGGTGCCGACCGCGAACTGCACGTCCTTGGGCACATCGACCACCACCGGGCCGGGCCGGCCGGTGCTGGCGACGTAGAACGCCTCGTGCAGCACTTTGGCCAGGTCGTTGACATTGCGCACCAGCCAGTTGTGCTTGGTGCAGGGCCGCGTGATGCCGACGGTGTCGCATTCCTGGAACGCATCATTGCCGATCAGGTGCGTCGGCACCTGCCCGGTGATGCACACCAGCGGGATCGAATCCATCAGCGCATCGGTCAGCGGCGTCACCATGTTGGTGGCGCCCGGCCCGGAGGTGACCAGCACCACGCCCGGCTTTCCGGTGGAGCGTGCATAACCCTCGGCGGCGTGGCCGGCGCCCTGTTCGTGCCGCACCAGGATGTGCTCGACCTTGTCCTGCTGGAACAGTTCGTCATAGATCGGAAGCACCGCGCCGCCCGGATAGCCGAAAATATGTTTGACGCCATGATCGATCAGCGCACGCACGATCATGGCGGCGCCGGTCAACTGGTTCGGATCGTGGCTCTTGTCGCTCATGGCTGGCTCCGGATGCGCTGTTGTCAGCGGCTTCTTTCAGTTCGAGTTTTGAGAAAATAAAAAGGGGCCCAAGAGGCCCCATGCACACCGCCCGAATGTGGATGGCCTCAGCCATCCCCGGCGGTGCGCCTGGCTACGACGATAAGAAGCAGTTTGGTAATTTTATTACGCATTCGGCGGCTCAGACTTCCCAAAGGTTGCGTGGAACATAGCAACCACCCCCGGAAAGTCAAGGGAAGGCGACGCCCAACGCGATTTGGAGAGATTAGACCGGTTCCGGCGGTTCGGCGAGGGCGAAAATGCGGCCTGCAGCCATGCGAGAGCGACGCGACGAACGCACTGTCATCCTGTGAGGTGCGCAGGTCCGACAGCGCCCGCCGGCGGACATGCGCCTCGAAGGATGGAAGCAATCCCGTCCTTCGAGGCTCGCCGAAGGCGGCTCGCACCTCACGGGTGAACGCAATTGCGTTCATCCCGGGGATGACGGCGTCTGTTTATCCAACCATCCCCGCGCCGCCTCCGGCTTCACCCATTCGAATTCCGGCAATTGATGCCGGAACCAGGTGAACTGGCGCTTGGCGTAATGGCGGGTGTCGGCGCGGCCGATCGCCGCCGCCTCGTCCAGCGTGATTTCTCCGCTCAGATGCCGGATCAGCGCCGGCAAGCCATGGGCCTTCATCGCCGGCAGCAGCGGATCGAGCCGCCGCGCCGCCAGCGCCGCCACCTCCTCCAGCGCACCGGCGGCAAGCATCGCATCGAATCGTGCGTCGATCCGCGCATAGAGCTCATCGCGATCGGGCTCAAGAAACAGTGCGCTGAACGAGCCCTGCGGCAACAGCGGCGGCAATCCGTCGCGATGCCAGTCGGTCAGCGAACGCCCCGTCGCCTCGATCACTTCGAGCGCGCGCGCGATCCGGGTGCGATCGCGTGGCTTGAGACGCGCGGCGCTCGCAGGATCCCGTTGCGCCAGCTCCGCATGCAGCGCCTCGACGCCGTCGCGCTCCAGCCGCGCGCGCACGCTTTCGCGTATCGCTGCCGGAATCGACGGCACCGCCGACAGCCCGCGCGTCAGCGCCTTGAAGTACAGGCCGGAGCCGCCGGTGAAAATCGGCAGCCGGTTTTGCCCGCGCAGCTCTGCCAGGATCGCCGCCGCATCGGCCAGCCACGCGCCGGCGGAGAAGTTGATCGCGGCATCGACCACGCCATAGAGCCGGTGCGGAATGCGCGCCTCTTCCGCAGGCGTCGGCCGCGCCGTGATGATCTTGAGGTCGCGGTAGACCTGCATGGAATCGGCATTGATGATGACGCCGCCGGTCGCCGCCGCGAACTCCAGCGCCAGCGCCGACTTGCCGCTGGCGGTCGGCCCTGCGATAAGCACGGCCTTGCCGTTCTCTGGATACGAACTCACCTGCATGTCTCTTGTCGCCACGCTCATTTGCAATCCGGTCGACCCCGCGCTCGATAGCACGGTGGTGGAGGGCGCGCGCGCCATTCTTCCCTCACCCGGCCCGGCGCGATGGCTGTTCGACGAGGTCGCGGTCGACATCCCCTTCACCGGCAGCGAGGACATCGCCGGCGTCGCCCTCCGCTTGCGTCAGGCGCGGGGCGATTTGCCGATCGATATCGTGGTGCAGCCGCAAGCCGCACGGCGCAAGAAGCTGTTTCTCGCCGACATGGATTCCACCATGATCGGCCAGGAATGCGTCGACGAGCTGGCGGATTTTGCCGGCTTGAAAGCCCACGTCGCGGCCATCACCGAACGCGCGATGCGCGGCGAAATCGAGTTCGAGCCGGCGTTGCGCGAGCGCGTCGGGCTGTTGAAGGGCCTGCCGGTCAGCACGATCGATGAGGTCCTGAAGAAGCACATCACGCCGACGCCGGGCGGCCGCGAACTGGTCGCGACCATGCGCGCGCATGGCGCCTGGACCTGCCTGATCTCGGGCGGCTTCACGCTGTTCACCAATGCGGTTGCCGCGACCATCGGCTTTCAGGAAAATCGCGCCAATGAATTGCTGGTGCGGGACGGCAAATTGACCGGCGAGGTAGCTGAGCCGATCCTGGGGCGCGCGGCGAAACTGGCAACCCTGGTCGAACTGCGCGAGGCATTCGATCTCGATGACATCGACACGCTGGTGGTCGGCGACGGCGCCAACGATCTCGGCATGATCCAGCAAGCGGGCCTCGGCGTCGCCTACCACGCCAAGCCGGCGGTTGCCGCGGCGGCCGCAGCACGGATCGATTACGGCGATCTCACCGCGCTGCTCTATGCGCAGGGCTATCGGCGGGACGAGTTTGTCGGGGGATAGGCGTCGTCCCCGCTTTCGCGGGGGACGACGCATTCGACAGGAGCTGCGTTCTACTGCACGCTCAGCGCCACGAACCGCAACTCGCCGTCGGCGTTGGAGACCAGCAGCAGGACCGATTTCTTGCCGTCCTTCTTCAGCTGATCGACGCGCTTCTTGACGTCGGCGGCACTGCTAACCGCTTCCTGCGCCACCTCGACGATCACCTCGCCAGCGCTGAGCCGCTTGTCGGCGGCATCCGATGGCGTATCGACATTGGTGATGATGACGCCCTTGACGCTGTCCTTGATCTTGTAGCGGCTGCGCAGATCCTTGCTCAGGCTGGCGAGATCGAGACCGAGCGCCTTCTGCGTCACCGGCTTCTCGGCGGGCTCCTGCGTCTTGGCCGCTGCCGGCACCGCCTTGTCGCCGTCGTCGAGGCGGCCGAGCGTGACCTTCAGGGTCTGCTCGGCGCCCTTGCGGATAACGACGACTTCAACCTCCTTGCCGACCGCGGTGTCGGCCACCACGCGCGACAGATCCTTGGGCTCCTTGATGTCCTTGCCGTCGAACGTGACGATGACGTCGCCGGGCTCGATGCCGGCTGGTTTCGCCGGCCCCTTGTCATCGACGCCGGCGATCAGCGCGCCGCGCGCCGGCTTGACGTTGAGGCTTTCGGCGATCTCGTCGGTGACCTGCTGGATGCGGACGCCGAGCCAGCCGCGGCGCAGCTCGCCGAACTGCCGGAGCTGATCAACCACGCCAGCCACCGTCTTCGACGGCACCGCAAAGCCGATGCCGATCGAGCCGCCCGACGGCGAGATGATCAGGGTGTTGACGCCGATCACCTCGCCGTCGAGGTTGAACAGCGGACCGCCGGAATTGCCCCGGTTGATCGCGGCGTCGGTCTGGATGTAGCTGTCATAGGGACCGGAGTTGATGTCGCGGTTGCGGGCGGAGACGATGCCCGCGGTGACGGTGCCGCCGAGGCTGAACGGATTGCCGATCGCGATCACCCATTCGCCGAGCCGCAGCTTGTCGGAATCGCCGAATTTCACCGCGATCAGCGGTTTCACCGGCTTGAACTTCAGCACGGCAAGGTCGGTCTTCTTGTCGACACCGACCAGCTCG
>JAJYAH010000629.1 GCA_021779635.1 Pseudomonadota bacterium
GACGACGGCGATCGCCGGTCGGCTGATAGGCGATCCGCGAGTGGTGCGCGCAATAGGGCAGGCTGGTCAGCGCCTTGCCGCCGCAGAAGAAGAATTCCGAACTGGAAGGATCGCCGATCGGCCAGTGGCAGGTGGCCTCGTTCAGTTCCAGCAGCGACAGGCGCTGGCTCATCGGCACCACATTGTCGTAGGCGATCGGATCGGGCTCCAGCTCCACTTCGAACACATGCGCCAACGCGGTATTGCCGCGCGAGACCGGACGCGCAACGCGCATCATGTGCTGGGCCGGGCGGGCCTTGCGCGGTCGCGGCGCGGCCGAGGAGGGGCTCTTGGCGCGGCCGGAAAGGCCGAGCCGGTGGACTTTGCCGATCACGGCATTTCGCGTCACATTTCCGAGTTCCGCGGCGATCTGGCTGGCGGAAAGCCCGCCTTCCCAGAGTTTCTTCAGTTGTTCGACGCGATCGTCGGTCCAGGTCAATACCGTCATCGCACTCTTCCCTTCGTGTCGCGCCGGCCATTCTCGAAGCGGCGTGGCGACTCTCACTCCATTAAAATCCCTGCCGGCAGAATCCCTTAGCCCTCGCCGGGCGCGGAAAGCAGGCCCGGGCGTTTACGCCGAACAGTGGGACAGATAAGGATTAAAACCGCCGCACGAGATGTCGTACCCGACAACCCAGAGGCTACAATATGGCGTGACTCCGGCGCAAGAGTCCGCGTGGTTGCGTCCACATGTTCCGTCATTCAAGCACCGCAATCGCATTTTTTTCGCGGCAGCCCGGCATCACCGAGCGGCTTGGCCGGCGCGTCACCGGTTGACAGTATCAGCCACCCGCATAGAATGCCTGCCACGTGCCGCCCCGAAAAGGCGGCACGTTTTGTTTTTCCGGGTCTGGTCGTCGATGCGATCAATGCGCGCATCGCGGCGGGCTCCAACCTTCAGTGATCGCCATGACCAAGAGCGCGACGTCGCATCTGCTCCCCGTATTCGCCAGAGTCGATCTCGGTTTCGAGCGCGGCGAAGGTGTGTGGCTGATCGCGACCAACGGCGAGCGCTATCTCGACTTCACCAGCGGCGTGGCGGTGAACGCGCTCGGCCATGCGCATCCGCATCTGGTCGCGGCGCTGCAGGAACAGGCCACCAAATTGTGGCACATGTCCAACCTGTTCAGGAGTCCGGATGGCGAGCGGCTGGCGGCAAGATTGTGCGAAGCGAGTTTTGCCGACTTCGTGTTCTTCGCCAATTCCGGCGCCGAGGCGATGGAGTGCGCGATCAAGATCACGCGCAAATATCACGCCGCCAAGGGCCACCCGGAGCGTTATCGCATCATCACCTTCGACGGCGCGTTTCACGGGCGAACGCTGGCGACGCTGGCGGCGACCGGCTCGCCGAAATATCTCGATGGCTTCGGGCCGCCGGTGGATGGTTTCGATCAGGTGCCGCTCGGCGATCTCGAAGCCGTCAAGAAGGCGATCGGCCCGCAGACCGCCGGCATCCTGATCGAGCCGCTGCAGGGCGAGGGCGGCGTTCGCGCCGCGCCGCATGCTTTTTTCCGGGCGCTGCGCGAACTCTGCGACGCCAACGGCCTGTTGCTGGTCTTCGACGAGGTGCAGACCGGCATGAGCCGCACCGGCGAGCTGTTCGCCTACAAGCGCCTCGGCGTTGCGCCGGACGTGATGTCGCTGGCCAAGGCGCTCGGCGGCGGATTTCCGCTCGGCGCCTGTCTCGCGACGGCCGAGGCGGCGGCCGGCATGACGCCGGGCTCGCATGGTTCGACCTTCGGCGGCAATCCGCTGGCGGTTGCGTCGGCGAATGCGGTGCTGGACGTCATGCTGAAACCCGGCTTCCTCGAGCACGTGCAAAAGATGTCGCTGCTGCTCAAGCAGAAGCTGGCCTCGGTGGTCGATCGCCATCCCAACGTGCTCGCCGAAGTGCGCGGCGAGGGCTTGTTGATTGGCCTGAAGGCGGTGGTGCCGTCGGGCGATCTGGTGACCGCCCTGCGCGACCAGAAGCTGCTCACGGTCGGCGCCGGCGACAACGTGGTCAGGTTCCTGCCGCCGCTGATCGTCAACGAGGCGGAGATCGAGGAAGCCGTGCAGCGACTCGATCGCGCCTGCGTCGCGCTTTCCGGCGATCAGTTGCAACGGGCGGCGGGGCAATGAGCACGACGCCGCGCCATTTTCTCGATCTCAGCGAGCTGCCGACCCGGGAATTGCGCAACATGCTCGCTGCCGGCGTCGCCATGAAGGCGAAGCTGAAGGCGCACGCCAGGCCGACACACCCGCTCGACGGCAAGACGCTGGCGATGATCTTCGAGAAGCCCTCGACCCGCACCCGGGTTTCGTTCGATGTCGGCATGCGCCAGCTCGGCGGTGAATCGATCATGCTGACCGGCGCGGAGATGCAGCTCGGCCGCGGCGAGACCATCGCCGACACCGCGCGCGTGCTGTCGCGTTATGTCGATGCCATCATGATCCGCATTCTCAACCACGACGCGCTGCTGGAACTCGCCGCGTACGCCACCGTGCCTGTGATCAACGGGCTGACGCGGCGGTCGCATCCCTGCCAGGTGATGGCCGACCTGATGACCTTCGAGGAGCATCGCGGCCCGATCGAGGGCCGTACCGTCGCCTGGACCGGCGACGACAACAACGTGCTGGCGTCCTGGGTCCATGCGGCGGAACGGTTTCAATTCAAGTTGAATGTCGCAACTCCGCCGCAGCTCGCGCCGAACAAATCGATGCGGGACTGGATCAAGGCGACCCATGCGCCGATCATGCTCGGCAACGATCCGGAGGCGGCGGTGCGCGGCGCCGATTGCGTGGTCACCGATACCTGGTTCTCGATGGGCGACAAGGACGGCGAGCACCGTCACAATCTGCTGAAGCCGTATCAGGTCAACGCCAAGCTGATGTCGCTGGCGAAACCCGATGCGCTGTTCATGCATTGCCTGCCCGCGCATCGCGGCGACGAAGTCACCGACGAGGTGATCGACGGTCCGCAGTCGGTAGTGTTCGACGAGGCCGAGAACCGCCTGCACGCGCAGAAGGGTATTCTGACATGGTGTTTCGGCGCCGTGGCGTGAGGGCTATTTGCGATCTCGCGTTCCCCGGATGCTGCGCAGCGCCATTAGCGCGTTCACGCGCATCTTTCGACGCGCTATGTCTTGCGGCGTGATGCGCTGCTGATCCGGGGTCCAAGTAACGACCCAGAATGGGTCCCGGCTCTGCGGAGCAGCGTTGCACGCTGCACCGCGTCCGGGATACGGACTGCCCCTTTCGTTCGCTGCCTGCCGACCCCAGATAAAGCGCCATGACTTCACAATCACCGGACATCAAAATTTCCCAGGAAACCCCGATCCGCGCGCCGTCGGCCGTACCGGTCGACGACGCGGCGCTGCCGTTCGAGGTCGCAGCCCTCGATCTGCGCGGCCGCCTGACCCGGCTCGGTCCGGCGCTCGACGATATCCTGACCAAGCACGATTATCCGCCGGCAGTCGGCAAGCTGCTCGGCGAGGCGATCGTGCTCACGACGCTGCTCGGCTCGTCGCTGAAATTCGACGGCCGCTTCATCCTGCAGACCCAGACCGATGGTCCGGTGTCGTTTCTGATCGTGGACTTCCAGGCGCCGGACCGCTTGCGCGCCTATGCGCGCTTCGACGCCAAAAGGCTCAAGGACGGTCAGGATTCCGGCGCGCTGTTGGGACACGGGCACCTCGCGATGACCATCGATCAGGGACCGGACATGAGCCGCTATCAGGGGCTGGTGGCGCTGGAGGGCGGCAGCCTGGAAGACGCCGCGCATGAATATTTCCTGCGCTCGGAACAGATTCCGACACGGGTGCGGCTTGCGGTCGGCGAGGAATGGCGCGGCGGCGGCGAAGGCCCGAAACATCGCTGGCGCGCCGGCGGCATGCTGCTGCAATTTCTCCCCAAGGCGCCGGAGCGGGCGCGACAGCCCGATCTGCATCCGGGCGATGCGCCGGAGGGTGTCGTTGCGCACAGCGTGGCCGAAGACGATGCCTGGGTCGAAGGCCAGTCGCTGATCTCGACCGTCGAGGATGTCGAACTGATCGATCCGGATCTTTCGGGCGAGCGTCTGCTGTACCGGCTGTTTCACGAGCGCGGGGTGCGGGTGTTTCAGCCATTGCCGCTGCGCGCGCAATGTTCATGCTCGCGCGAGGCGGTGTCGTCGATGCTCGCAAGCTTTGCCTCGCAGGACCGAGCCGACATGGTGAAGGACGGCAAGGTGGTCGTGACCTGCGAGTTCTGCAGCTCGGTCTATGAATTCACGCCGCAGGAAGCCGGCGTGGAATAGGCGCTCAGCGCTGCTGCGTGCCGGTGACGCGCCAGATCGCGTTGCCGACATCGTCTGCCACCAGCAGGGAGCCGTCGGGACCGAGTGTGACCCCGACCGGCCGTCCATAGGACGATCGCTCGTCGGGCGCGAGGAAGCCGGTCAGAATATCACGCGGCGGGCCGGCAGGGCGGCCGTTCGCGAAGGGCACGAAGACGACCTTGTAGCCGCTCAGCGTGCTGCGATTCCAGGAGCCGTGCTGCCCGATTACCATGCCGTCCGGAAAGCCCGGAAGCGTGCCGGCGGGCAGCCAGCATAGACCCAGCGACGCGGTGTGCCCGCCCAATGCGTAGTCCGGCCTGATCGCCTTGGCGACCGCGGCCGGATCCTGCGGCACCCGATCGTCCACCGTCTGCCCCCAATAACAATAG
>JAJYAH010000630.1 GCA_021779635.1 Pseudomonadota bacterium
CATATCCAATACAAACGCGGCGCGTCGAAGAATCATTGTCTGTTCCGGTCCCGGGTGGTGCGCTGCAAAATATCCAGATCTTAAATTCCAAGGATCTTCTTAGCCATCCGCCGATTGTTCCTTCACGACGGCCCAAACCTCGTCTTGAAAGCCAGCGATCCAACCGGTTTGTGCAACCCATTTCTCAGGCCGTATTGGTCCTTGATTTGTCCATAGACCAGCCATTCGCCAAATGAGCTCAACAACCGCTGCTTGAGTGTCGGCTGACGGCCTTCGAGCTTGCGTTTTTCGGCTGAAATGGCCCACGCCATGAAAAATTCATAGATCCGCTTCTTCAGCCACGAGGAGTCTTCCATGCGCACCTGGATGGTGGTCAACAGATTGGCCATGTATTCCTTTTCTTCCTGGTTCATCCCGGCCATCGGCTCGTCGAGAATGAGGAAGCTGGGCTCAGCTGCGAGGGCCCGAGCTAGTTCGACGCGTTTTTTCAGGCCGATCGGAATTCCGTCGACCAGTTCGTCACGCACGCGGGGCGGCGCACTGATATCCTATGGACCAGAAGGTTTGGAGCCGTTCCGACAAGCTGCATCGTATGTCGATCGCATTCTTAAAGGGTGATCTTCCCGTCCAAGGAGCGACAAAGTTTGAGTTGGCCATCAATCTGAGGACGGCAAAGGCGCTCGGTCTCGAGATTCCGGCAACGCTACTTACCGCAGCCGATGAGGTGATCGAGTAAAAGGACCTACTTCCGATTTTGGCAGATTTTGTTGCAAAAGTCGGCTGTGACCGATTGCGGCGTTCGGCCATTTCACTTGGGGCGACGGGGTTTGGTCCCCGACTCCGACATCCTTTACGCAACTTTCACGCTACGCAATACACTGAGCCTGAGCCTGAGTCAGCCTTTGGCCCGGACATGAGTTCCTCAATATGAAATGACCAACCTCTGCTATGGTTAAAATGTCAGGCCGATGAATTACGATTTTTCGGAACGGTCATCGCGATCGCGACGATGGCGATGACGACCATCCCGACATTGAACATCAGCGCCATGCTGGCGGCGAAGCGGACGTCGACGTTGTCGGTCCGTCCCATCGCGATATCCGCAATGGGGCCGAGGTCTTGCAAATGGCTCAAGCCCGTGAAGATCGCAGCGGAAATCGCGACCCCGAAGGCGGCACCGAGCGATGAGGCCATCTTGTAGATGCCCGACGCCGATCCTGCCTTGTCCTGCGGAACATTGGACAGGGCTGCGTCGGTGGACGGCGTTGCATAGAGTCCCAGTCCGATCCCGAACAGCGTGAATCCGATAAAGGCGGCGATGAGGTATTCGCGCGCCAGCAGAAACGTCGAGGTCGTCAGCAGAATACCCGCAGCGGTGATCGAGCAACCGATCAGCATCGGTTTTCGCGGACCCATCTTTTGCAAGAGTTTTTCGCCGACCCTGATCGTGGACAGGATGGCGATCAGGTACCCGGCGGTCAACAGACCCGATTGCAGTGAGGACAAGCCGGCCTCCTGCTGGACCAGGGTCAATGTCACCAGCAAGGTCCCGGCTGCGCCGTTGAGCAGGAAGTTCGACAGTGTTGCGCCGGTAAACGTTGTGTTGCGGAACAACGTGAGGTCCACGAAGCCGGACGGGCTGCTCGATTCGATCTTGACGAAAGCGACGGCCGAAACGACGAACAGGGCCGTCAGAAGCAGCACTGTCGGGCTCGACCAGCCTAGCGCCGAGCCTTGTCCGATCACGACGTTCACGGCCACCATGGCGACGATGAATGTGATCAGTCCGAACCAGTCGAATGGCTTGCGTTCCACCGTTTCGACCTTGCTCTCCGGAGTGCCCCTTATGAGGAAAAAGCTCGCGATCGCCACGGCGATCGACATCCAGAAGATCCAGCGCCACCCCATCGTCGACGCGACGAGGCCGCCGAACAGCGCACAGACCCCCGAGCCGCCCCACGAACCGATGGACCAGAAACTCAACGCCCGCTGGCGTTCTTTGTCCGAGAAATAGGCTTTCATCAACGCCAACGTCGCCGGCATGATGCAGGCCGCGGAAATGCCCTGGATGATGCGCCCGGCTAACAGGAACATGGCAGTTCCGGGCGGCGAGAGCGCGATCAGAAGCGAACCCAGGATACTCGAGGCAAGGCCGATATAGGTCAGCTTGACGCGGCCGAACTGGTCGGCCAGTCCGCCGGCGACGACGATGAAAATCCCGGAAAACAGGGCGGTAATGCTGACCGCGATGTTGCTCTCGCTGTTGGTGATGTGCAGGTCGTCGCGCATGGTCGGCGCGACGTTCAAGGTCGTCTGGGCAAAGAGCCAGAAGGTAACGACCGCCAGGACAATTCCCAGAATCAACCGGTTCGTACCTTCGTAGGCTGGTGCGGCGGTGAAGCTCAAGGTCGCGTCGGTCATCTGGACATCCTTCGTCTTTGCCGAAGTGAATTCTTGGACGACGAGGGGCGAATTAAAGGCCTATTCACTGGAGTATATCCAGAACTCCATGCCGGTAGACCCGCCCGCCCTTCATGACGAAGTCCACCTTCGCTGTGGCGGCAATATCCTCCAGGGGGTCTGCCGGCATCGCGACGATGTCGGCCCGCCTGCCCGGCGCAATCGCACCGAGATCGTCGCGCTGCAACAGTTCCGCCGCAACACTCGTGCCAGCCTTCAGCGCGCGCGCGGGAGCGAGACCCGCCGCGACCATTGCCTGAAACTCGAGAACGCCTTCGCTAAACGGGAACATGCCGCAATCCGTTCCGTAGGCTACTTTCGCCATGCTTCGTGCGATGCGTTTCTGCGCGTCCTCGATCGCCGCGACGTCGCGGCGGAATTTCCAGACCGCGTGCTCGGGAAGCTTACCCGCCGCAAGAAGCGCCTTGTCCTCACGCGTCATTTGCATGGTGGGAACGAGAAACGCTCCCGCCTTCTCCGCCATCGCGACGCCCTCGTCGTCGATCAGGTAGCAGTGCTCGAGACTGCGTGCGCCGGCGCGTAGCGCCTGCTTGCATCCCTCCGCGGCTCCGGTATGCACTGCCAGCGGCAGGCCAAGCTGCTGCGCGGTTTGTCCGAGAGCCTGCATTTCATCTTCGAACCAGGTCACTCTGGCCGGATCGTCGCCGGCGCTCATATATCCGCCGGTATTCATGGTCTTGACCCAGTTACCGCCGAATGCATGCTCCATGCGGACCAACTCGCGAATTTTCGCAGGCGAGTCCGCAACCCTGGAAAGTCCCATGTGGCAGCGGCACGGAAACATGCCTTGCATGTCGCCGTGACCCGCGGTTGCGCTGATCATGTGGGGGGCAACGATCAGACGCGGTCCGCGGGCCAGGCCGCTGTCGATGGCGTCGCGGAGGTTGACGGTCGGCCATTCCGGATCCAGCGTACCCATGTCGCGAAGCGTCGTGAAGCCGTAGCGCATGTATTGCTGGGCGTGGTGAAGTCCTGCCAGCGCCTTGGCCGGCGAACACTGCAGCGTTTGCCGCGCCAGATTCAGTCCATCGACGCACAGATGAACGTGAGTGTCGATGAATCCGGGAGAAACGGTGCGGTCGCTCAGATCAAGGACGTTCGCGCCGCCGGGACGGCCGACCGAGCCCGAGACCTCGACGATGGTGTCGCCTTCTATCAAGATTTCCGTCGGGCCAAGCACCTTGTCGGCCAGGCCATCGAACAGTTTTCCGCAGATGATGACTGTTTTCGCCATTGTGAGCTTCCGCTGCTGGAGCTGAACGTACTCTACGGCACTGGGCGTCCGACATCCTTCACAGAATCATCCAGCGCTAGAATTTCTCGGGACCGTTCGAGCCGACTTTTCCGACTCCCGGATCGTCTTGATCCCTGATTTTCGCAACCGGAAGCCGCCAGCCGCGTCTCATCGCCATGACGCGGAGCGAGAAACATGAAATCAGCGCTAAAGCAGTCACCGGGGCGACCGGTAATTGCAGCATGTGCCCGACCACCACAATGGCTGCGGCTACCAGTGCTGCGACGGCATATAGTTCTGCGCGAAGTACAGTCGGAATCTCTGCCAGCAGCACATCGCGGACCATGCCGCCGCCTATCCCAGTCACCATTCCAAGCATGATCGCCATGATCGGGTTCAGTCCGTGGGCCAGCGCTTTCGATGCTCCAGTGACGGCGAATAGCGCGAGACCTGCCGCGTCGAAAATAAGGACCGAGTTCGACATCCGCACGATCAAGGACGAAAAGTAGAAGGTGATGAGGCCGGCGAAAAGCGACACGCCGAGATAGCGCCAGTCGGCGACCGCCCCGGGAGGAACGACGCCGATCAGCAGGTCCCGGGTTATGCCCCCGGAATTCGCCGCCGCAAACGACAAGACCAGCACGCCGAACAAATCCAGTTGTCGCTTGACCCCCGCCAACGCCCCGCTAAGCGCGAAGACGAAGGTGCCCGTCAGGTCAAGGACTAGCGGAAGTTTCTCCATGATGTCGCTTTCAGGCATCAGAGGAATGCTTTGATCGCCGCGACCTAGGTCGGCATCCTCATGCCGGCAACCAGGTACGGGTCGCGACAACCAGCGTTTCCACACCGGTTTGCAGCGTGGGGTGAAGAACGGGGGCAAATTTTGGGCTGTGGTTCACCGGGAGCTCGTTGAGCTTGTTTGCCGCTTTCGCCTTTGCGTACGTATCCGGATCGGTGCCCCCGACGAACCAGAAAACCGAGTGTACGTGCCATTCGGTTCCGA
>JAJYAH010000631.1 GCA_021779635.1 Pseudomonadota bacterium
TATTGGACGGTATCGCCGCTGGCCTAGTGCGGAGCACGTGATCGAAACACGCTGAAAGCTTTTTCTGAAGCCATGTGAGGGCAGTTCAATATTGTCCTTATCCGGATCAGCAACGCTGGTCTGGCAAGCTGCGATGATGCTTTACAGCTTCGGCCGTATCTGCCGGTTTTGAGTTGAAGCATAGCTTCGTCGAGGCCGGGGCATGCCGGTGGGACCACGTTGATCAACTTCTCGGACAACAGGAAATACGGCGGAACAACACGAAGGCCTGGACCCATCATGATGCAATCGTATCTACTGGTCGTGAGTGCGTCAGTAAGCGCCGCTTCTGCGTTCTTGCCATCGTCAACATACAGCGACTTCACGCTGCAGCCGAGCGTTTCCAATTTGGCGCCGTCAGCGGAACTAACGTTGACTTCTTCCATGGGACGATCCGAATCGGATGGCGCTTGGATCACAGGAACCAAGGCAACCAAGAGTCGAGCCTGTATCAGCAAGCTTTCAGTCGAATCGGTAGTCTAGCGATCCATACACGCCGGGCCTGAGACAAGGGTCTAGGACCTAGAGTCCTCGCGCCCTTCGGCTCTGGTGTTGACCGGCGAGGCAAACTCTCAGTGATCGGCTTTTCACTAAAGGCACGTTCATAAACTCATTATCGAATAACTGATCCCGCAGCAGTCCTTCCAAGACACCTGACTGGTCGCGCATTTATTCACGCAGCCGTGCCGCATCATTCAGTTTGATTAAGCATGGGCAAATGGGCGCACAAACATACCGGTCGAGATGTCTAAGTTCATCCTAGCGGCGGACATTCCAACGGATGTGGACTTAGTCAGCAACGTGCCAATAGCGATATCGGGCTTGCGGCGAGTTGTGGCGCAATAATCACACCCGAACGAAATCGCGGGTTGATGCCATGCCCTGATCTCGCCCAGCCACGGTTCTGCCCTCATTGGGGATCCGGCTTGGGTTGGCGCAGGAATCGGGGATGTAGCATGTCTATCGATTATGCCAAGAACTTGCGGCCCGCTATTGAGGCTAATCATATTCCCGAGGCGTCCCCGGTGTCGGCCGGTCGGGTCCGGAACGTCGTTCAATCGCTTGTCATCGTACTTGGGGCTGCATCGCTTGCGGCCTGCGCGCAGTCTACCGCGGTTCGCAATTCCGAATTTGCTGGCCCGAGCCGGCACCCGTCATTGAACCACGATCGAGCGGCATCATTCGTCACCAACAGGCATGTCGCATCCAAGAGAAGGCATACGCCGTTTGCGCGGCCCAATGACGCGACGCCGACACAGATCGCCTCGCAGGGATTTGCCAGCTTCTACACAGAGGGGCAACAGACCGCGAGCGGCGAAAAGTTCGATACGCACGATTTGACGGCCGCTCATCCTACTTTGCCGTTTGGCACCCGGCTGCGGGTAACTAACGTCGTGACCGGGCGATCGGTGACAGTACGGGTCAATGATCGCGGTCCGTACGTTCCCGGACGAGTTGTTGATGTCTCACATTCCGCGGCCGAGGCGCTTGGGATGGTGGAAACTGGGATCGCAAAGGTCAAACTCGACGTTGTTCAATGACTGGGGGAAGTGGTCTTGGGAAACCGGACATTCGGTGCCTTCAATGGTGATGTCGTGGCCGCGTTCCCGCACGCAGGTCTCTTTTCCTCGGAATAGGCGCGCGCAGAAGTGGCCCGACCCAAGGAGATCTGCTTGGTTGCCAAGGACGAATGACGAACTTGGATAGTTGGTTTTGCGAGGCAGGCGGTCAGAAAACCGACCTGACCACTGAGCGGTTCAAATCAGCTCTGGTGAGAGACTTGAACGCAGCGCTTGCAATCGATCTGCAAGAGGGAAAAGGGAGAGACGGTGACGCGGTTGGCTTAGCCGTTCGGCCGTTACCGAATTGAAAGGAAAATCAGCGCTGGTGGCCTAAGCCTATCCCAAGCTTTAAGGCCTTCTGCCTCAGGGAGCCAACCGAGCGCTTCATCTGCTTTGATATCTTTGATACCGGCGTCCGCGCCTTTGAGTGCTGCTTCAGGGCTTTGATGTCAGCTGCCGTATATGGTTTGCGAGCAGGCTTGTTCTTTGTCGCTTTTGCCACGTTGTGATTCCTGTGATTGAAACCAGGGCAGATAGCACAGATGGCCTAAGCATCAAATGGCCGAACTCCGCGGGCCGTATTGGTGACAATGAAGCCGGGTTAACCGGCCCCTTCTGGGCTCGCTCCATTCAATCGCGGAGCCTTGCCAGCGGTGAACTGACGTGCTCGTCCGGTAATCGGTTCGGCATGTACTACGGCCGCCGGCGGATTACATTCGAGCGTCCTGCCGCCCATAAGTAACGGGTCAGGAGGACTAGATGGCACTCGGAAAACAAGCCAGGACGCTCAGCAGGGGCCAGGTCGCCGCGATGCTGGCCTACCTCTCCACCACGCGCCACGCGAAACGCAACCGCCTGATCTTCCTGCTATCCATCAAGGCCGGACTGAGGGCCAAGGAATCGCGAAGCTGGCCTGGTGGATGACGAAGACTCCGAGGGCCAGATCGGCTCGGAAATCTGCCTGCTGGACTCCGCGAGCAAGGGCAAGTCCGGGCGAAGGATCCCGCCGAACGAGGAAGTCAGGAAAGCGCTGATCGCGAAAAAGCGAAATCCAACTGTGGCCTCCATCTCGGGTTTGAGGGGTACACCCGATATCATCGAGACCGCCCCAAACCGACGCGAATGACAAAAGGCGGAAGTTTGCTGTCTACAAAGCGCCTTTTCAATTCCCCCACAGAATCAAGTGAGAAGCAGGTGCTCTTTCACACGGTCAAGATCCTCTGAAAACTGCATAGGCTACCACCAGAGCGCCGCAGGCGCCGCTACGACTGAAGCGGAGCCGGCGTGAGACCATGGCGACACATGATTTCCGCCATCTTGCCCCGGTCCGGCGGACCGCCGGCCGCCTGGTTGATCACCTCGGCACACTCGCGGAAATATTGAGGACCTATTGCTGCCGGCGTAATCACACAGAGCGCTTTAACGTCTTGATCGCTCTGATTGTCAAACCGGTGAACGGCGCCACGTGGAATGCATAGCGCCTGTCCCGGCCCTACGTCGATCTGTTTCTCGTTGACAGTCCAGGTCAGCACCCCGTCGATGCCGTAAATTGTCTCTTCGTAATGATCGTGGCTATGAGCCGGACCCGACAGGCGCTGCGCCGCCGGGACCATCAGCTCGAAGGCCGCGAGGCTACCGCTCGAGTTCTCTCCCGTGATCAGGAAGCGGACGACAAGCGGCCCGACACGGATGGCTTCCTCGGAAGGATTGACGTGAAAGTTGACGGCTTGCTGGAGCATCGTGTTTCCCCTATAGTAAAGTAACTTTACTTGAAAGTAAAGTCTGTTTACTTGGGGATGTCAATGCCCTCAGCACTGAAAAATCGACCGGCCAAGGCAAAGGATATGTTAATCGGCGCGCTGCTGCGCGTCCCGGCGCAGGCGATCCATCGTCGCCTCATCAATGATCTCAATGCGGCCGGCTTTAGCGAGCTACGCCTGCCCCATATCGCGGTGCTGCAGTTCCCGGGACCAGATGGCGTTCGCCCGAGCATCCTCGCCGAGCGCGCCGGCATGAGCAAGCAAGCCATGAACCAGCTACTCGGGAGCCTTGAAGGGCTCGGTTATATCACCCGATCCGATACACCTGACGAAAGCCGCGCGCGAATCGTCCGATTTACAAAGCGCGGCCGTGCCGCATACTTGAAGATCCATGACATCCTCCGCGACATCGAGCGCGAATGGAGTGCTGAGCTTGGGCCTGCGTGTTTCACCCAGCTCAAGGAGCTATTATGCCGTGTCTGGAATAGTCCGTTGATCCAGTCGCCGGCGGAAAATGGCACATAGGATCGATCCTCGGCGTGCGGCCTCCTTTGGTTGATCTCTTTGTAATCCGATGTCGCGTGTTGCGCCCAACTCAGTCTCCCTAATAGCCAGAGCTAACCGAATGCGGCTCGCTGCCGAAGAAGGTGCGCGGGCGATAGGGGAAGCCGCGAAGGAGGCCATAACGGTTCGCAAGAACATGGCCCGCCTTCGGGAACTGCGATTGGCGAAAGAAGCATTCTCGATTCGAGCGCAGATCGCTGCCGGAAATGATCCAAACGCGAAAACCAAAAAAGCGATCAAAGTGAGGGCCGTCTGAGTGGGCGGCCTCTTCGTTGATCGACGATCCAGTGTCGCCTGTTAAGCGCAAAGAAGTGCTGGAGAAATGCCGCATATTTCCAAGCTAAGAGATGATGTTCGTCACTTAGGCCAAGGACCGCAAGGGCGAATGACCACCAAAAAGCCCACCACCTATACGGTGGTTCAGCAGCTGCCAGTCGGGTCGGACGGGCGAATTAGGTGTCGCTTAAAAAAAGCCGGTCCGAAAACTTCGAACGCGTAGTGACTGAAGATCAGCTCTCGCCTTATCGGTGATTTTGTGAGGGCAGCATTCCATTTTTTTGAAATACACGACGAAACTTTGGACTGGCTGCGAAGTAAATGACTCCGGCCCAATCCAAACGCCTCAAGATAGGTCAGCGCGTTGCTTGCCATGACAGCGCCGACGATCAAGGCACGGTAAGTGCCAGCGACTGGTCTGGCGTACGAATCGAATGGGACAACGGTAAGAACCAGTTCTTTCATCAAAATGATATGGGCGAAGTCGAAGTAGCCAGACCGAGTTCGGTC
>JAJYAH010000036.1 GCA_021779635.1 Pseudomonadota bacterium
ACGTCTCGGCGTTCGTGCCGCCGTCGGTCGCGGCCAGCCTCAAAGCCAAATTCGCCGGCTAGCGCCTATTCCGCAAAAATGGGAACCGGTTTTGCGACAGGAACAGGTGCTGCTCTCGATGATCTTCCTCATCTCTGATCCGGAGTTTTCATGATTAGAATCCTAGCTCTCGTCGCAGCCCTGATCTGTGCGGCCCCTGCGATCGCCCAGCCCCTGCCGGCCAATCTCGACAAGCAGAACGCGATTGTCATCGACACCACCCAGGGCCGCATCGTCGTCAAGTTGCGAACCGACCTTGCGCCGAAGCACGCCGAGCGGATCAAGCAGCTGGCGCGCGAAGGTTTTTACAACAACGTGCCGTTCCACCGCGTGATGGACGGATTCATGGCGCAGACCGGCGACGGTCAGAACTTCAACGGCACCGGCGGTTCGAAATACCCCAACCTGAAGCAGGAGTTTTCCAGCGTGCCGTTCAAGCGCGGCATCGTCGGCATGGCGCGGCGCGGCGACAGCGTCGATTCCGCCAACTCCCAGTTCTTCTTCATGTTCGGCGATGCGCCCAGCCTGAACGGCCAATACACCGTGGTCGGCGAAGTGGTATCGGGCATGGACGTCATCGATAAACTGAAGAAGGCGCCCCCCGGATCGCGCGGCGGCGAGGTGACCGATCCCGACAAGATGGTGAAGGTTCAGGTCGCATCCGACATCAAGTGAGCCATGAAAGCTGAGCTATGGCAGCGCTGCGCAACAGGCTCGTCTGTTTCGCCGCTTGGCTGCTGTTGCCGGCATGGATCGCGTCGGCGCAGGCCGAGCCGGCGCGGGTCGACACCATCAAGGACGTTGTCGCAAGACTGCGCACCTGCTGGAAGCCGCCGCCGGCCTCGCGCGCCAGTCCCGGGATCGACATCACGGTGATTGTGAGTTTCAATCGGGACGGCGGTATTCTTGGGCACCCAAGGATTACCTATGAATCGGAACAGGCCACCGATAATGACCGGCTGAACTACCGCATCGCCGTCATGGAGGCGTTGCAACGCTGCACGCCGATGCCATTTACCGAAGGAATGGCCGGCGCGGTTGCCGGTCGCCCTTTCGCTGTCCAATTTCACAACCGGAAAATTCCACCACAACCTGCAGAGAAGAGAGCATGGCTGACCAAGAAAACACTTTGGAAAATACTTTGATCCTCGAAACCACCCAGGGACCGGTCACGATCGAAATGCGCCCCGACCTTGCGCCCGGCCATGTCGCGCGGATCAAGGAACTGGTGCGCGAAGGCTTTTACGACGGCATCGTGTTCCACCGCGTGATCGAGGGCTTCATGGCGCAAACCGGATGTCCGCACGGCACCGGCACCGGCGGTTCCGGCAAGAAGCTCAAGGCCGAATTCAACAAGGAACCGCATGTCCGCGGCACCACGTCGATGGCGCGCGCGGCAAGCCCGGATTCCGGCGACAGCCAGTTTTTCATCTGCTTCGACGATGCATCGTTCCTCGACAACCAGTACACGGTCTGGGGCAAGGTGACCTCCGGGATGGAGAACGTCGACAAGATCAAGCGCGGCGAGCCGGTGAAGAATCCGGACAAGATCGTCAAGGCACACATGGCGGCCGACGCGGCCTGAGCCTCGACCGTTGAATTTCTTCACCTCTCCCCGTCGGGGAGAGGTCGCGAGCGTGGCGAGCGGGTGAGGGGCGTCTGTTCTCACGTGATCCGTACGCCCTCACCCGGAGCCCTCGCTGCGCTCAGTCTCCGACCTCTCCCCAGGGGAGAGGTAAGCGGCAACGTCCCACAGGCGGCTCATGGGCCCCGAAACGCCAGATGCGCACCGATCTCTTCGACTTCGAACTTCCGGCCGCCAGCATCGCGTTGCGACCGGCGAGCCCGCGCGATTCCGCGCGGCTGCTGGTCGTGCAGCCCGACGCTGTCCTGCGCGACCGCACGGTTTCCGAGTTGCCGCTGTGGCTGGAGCCCGGCGATCAGTTGGTGGTGAACGACACCAAGGTCATCGCCGCGCAGCTCAAAGGCCGCCGCATCGGCCGGGACACCGAACCGAAGATCGAGGCGACGCTGATCAAGCGCCTCGACGGTTCGCGCTGGCAGGCGCTGGTTCGCCCGGCAAAGAAGCTGTCGCAGGGCGATACGGTGCGCTTCGGTAACGAGGGCAGAGTCTGTCTCCTTGGCCATCTCGATGCGCAGGTCGAACACAAGGGCGACGACGGCGAGATCACGCTTTCCTTCTCATTTCATGGGCCCGCGCTCGATCAGGCCATCGCCGATCTCGGCGCGCCGCCGCTGCCGCCCTACATTGCCTCCAGGCGTGCCGCCGACGAGCGCGATGCCGCCGACTACCAGACCATGTTTGCGGCCAACGAGGGCGCGGTCGCCGCCCCGACCGCGGGATTGCATTTTACGCCCGGGCTGGAAGCCGCGTTGCGCGGGCGCGGGATCGGGATTCACCGGATCACGCTGCATGTCGGGGCAGGGACCTTCCTGCCGGTCAAGACCGATGACACCGCCGGGCATAAGATGCACGCCGAATGGGGCGTGATCTCCCGCGACTGCGCCGACGCGCTGAACCAGGCCAGGGCCGAGGGCGGCCGCGTCGTCGCCGTCGGCACCACCTCGCTGCGGCTACTGGAAAGCGCCACCGCGGACGACGGCACCATCGAGCCGTTCGCGGGCGAGACCGCGATTTTCATCACGCCCGGTTATCGTTTTCGGGCGGTCGATATTCTCCTGACCAATTTTCATCTGCCGCGGTCGACGCTGTTCATGCTGGTATCGGCCTTCAGCGGTCTCGACACCATGAAGCACGCCTACGCCCATGCAATCGCCAGCGGCTACCGGTTCTATTCCTATGGCGACGCCTGCCTGCTGTTTCGTGATAAGTCCAACTGATGATCTCAGCCAATCATTTCAAACTGCTCGGGCGTGACGGCGAGGCGCGCACCGGGCGGCTGACGACGCCGCATGGCGTGGTGCGAACGCCCGCCTTCATGCCGGTCGGCACCGCGGGCGCGATGAAGGGCATGCATTGGCGGGAGGTGCGCGAGGCCGGCTCCGATATCGTGCTCGGCAACACCTACCATTTGATGCTGCGGCCGGGTGCCGAGCGCGTCGCCGCCCTCGGCGGTCTGCAGCACTTTACCGGCTGGCGGGGCCCGATGCTGACCGACTCCGGCGGCTTCCAGGTGATGTCGCTGGCAGAGCTGCGCAAGGTGAGCGAAAGCGCCGTGACCTTTCGCTCGCACATCGACGGCGCCAAGGTCGAATTGTCGCCGGAGCGTTCGATCGAAGTGCAGCGGCTGCTCGGCTCCGACATTGCCATGCAGATGGATGAATGCGTGCGGCTGCCGGCGGAGCGCGGCGACATCGAGCGGGCGATGCAATTGTCGTTGCGCTGGGCGGAGCGCAGCAAGCGGGCCTTCGAGACCGCGCCGGACGGATATATGCTGTTCGGGATCGCGCAGGGCGGCGACCTGCCCGACCTGCGCCGCGCCAGCGCGCGGGGCCTGACCGACATCGGCTTTCACGGCTACGCCATCGGGGGCCTTGCGGTCGGCGAACCGCAAGCGGTGATGCTCGGGATGATCGAGGAGGTGGTCCCGATCCTGCCGCAGGATCGTCCGAGGTATTTGATGGGCGTCGGCACGCCCGAAGACATGCTGGAGGCGGTCGCCCGCGGCGTCGATATGTTTGATTGCGTGATGCCGACCCGCAACGGCCGTCACGGGATGGCGTTCACGCGGTTCGGCCAGATCAACCTGCGCAACGCCCGGCACGTCGACGATCCGAGGCCGCTCGACGAGGAAAGCCCATGGCCGTCGACATCCGGCTATGCGCGCGCCTATCTGCACCACCTTGTGAAATCAGGCGAGACGCTGGGCGCGATGCTGTTGTCGGAAATCAACGTCGCGTATTATCAGCGGCTGATGCACGACGTCAGGGACGCGATCTCAAAAGGTACGTTCGAGGAGTTTCGCGATCGCACGCGCGCCGATTGGGCAAGGGGTGACATCGCGCCGCGCTGAGACATTGCACCGCGCTGAAATGCCGCGCCCCAAAAACCAGCAAGCTTAATAGCCAGAAAGCCTAGTTGCAGGCCAAGCGCCTGAGCGCGTGCTTGGTCACGAAGCCATAGCCGCAAGTGTCGCAGGTCCAGAGATAGCTGATGACATTTTCGGAAATATAAGCTGACGCTTCCGCAGCCACCATGGAATCCGCACAAACCGGGCAGGTCGGTAGATCGCATCCACGCGGGTCGGGATGACGCGCGACGGTCGACAGGATTTCAGCAATTGCTGGCATCGTGACCTCCTTGCGATCTGAACCTGACTTCACCATACACCAGTTTCTTTGACGATGTCGCAACACAAATGCGTTGGTTTGAAGTTATTTGTCCGCCGTCGAATTTTGCATCGCAGCGAACGCGCGCGCCTTGATGAATTCCGGCTTGCATGCGGGCCTGAGCTGCCCCTAATGAAGCAGGGGGTTCTAACTTCTCACACATTGTTGCCAAAGGAGTCTTTCATGGACGCATCGTCAGCGACGAGTGCAGTGCACCGTCCGGGCCGGGGCCGTGTTTTCGACAGCATCGTCGAGGCGATCGGCGATACGCCGATCGTCCGCTTGCGAACGCTGCCGAAACAGCACGGAGCGCATGCGACAATTCTCGCTAAATTGGAATACTTCAATCCCGCGGCGAGCGTGAAGGACCGCATTGGTGCGGCGATGATCATTGCCATGGAAAAGGCGGGCGTGATCCATGCCGATACCGTGCTGATCGAGCCGACGTCGGGAAATACCGGGATCGCGCTGGCCTTTGTCGCCGCATCGCGCGGCTATCGGCTGAAGCTGGTGATGCCGGAATCGATGTCGATCGAGCGGCGCAAGATGCTGGCGTTCCTTGGCGCCGAAATCGTTCTGACGCCGGCCGCCCAGGGCATGAAGGGCTCGATCGCCGCCGCCGAAGAGCTGGTGCGCACCACGCCGAACGCGGTGATGCCGCAGCAGTTCAAGAACCTCGCCAATCCCGAAATCCACCGCCGCACCACCGCCGAGGAAATCTGGAACGACACCGGCGGCCATATCGATTTCTTCGTGGCCGGGGTCGGTACCGGCGGTACCATCACCGGCGTGGGCCAGGTGCTGAAGCCGCGCAAGCCCTCGTTGCGGGTCGTGGCGGTCGAGCCCGAAGAGAGCCCGGTGCTGTCCGGCGGCCAGCATTCGCCGCACAAGATTCAGGGACTTGGCGCAGGCTTCGTTCCGGACATCCTCGACCGTTCGGTGATCGACGAGATCGTGAAGGTCAATAGCTCAACCGCGATCGAAACCGCGCGCGCGCTGGCGCGTCATGAGGGTATTCCCGGCGGCATTTCTTCCGGTGCCGCGATCGCCGCCGCGCTGGCGATCGGCAAACGTCCGGAAAGCGCCGGCAAGACCATCCTTGCGATCGTGCCGTCATTCGCCGAGCGCTATCTGTCGACGGCGCTGTTCGAGGGAATTTGAGCATGCCAGACCAACCGAGACGACCGAGAACCCTGAACGACGCCCGCACCGAAGCCGAGGCCGCGTTCAAGAAGACCACCACCAAGATTCCGGACTTGCCGCCGAGGAAAACAGCGCTTCCGAACGTCAAGGAGCTGGTTTCACTGCGGATCGATCAGGACGTTCTTGAACACTTCCAGGAGGGCGGCCCGGGCTGGCAGGAACGGATCAATGACGCGCTCCGAAAAGCGGCGGGGAAGTGAACCTGATGCAATAATGCCCGCCGCTGGATCAGGTCGACTTACTCAGGTTCCCGCGCGCGCCGGCACCGGATCGGCTGGCTTCAGGTTCAGAAGATTGCCGGCGAGGATCAAGGTAGCGCCCAGCACCGTGAACAGGTCCAGCCGCTCCGAATAGACCAGCCAGCCGACGGTGGCGGTCAACGGAACCCGCAGGAAATCCATCGGCACCACGACCGTTGCGTCGGTGTACAGCATCGCGCGCGCCATGCAGTAATGCGAAAATGTGCCGCAGAATGCGATCACGACGATCCAGCCCCAGGCATAGGCGGACGGCCGGATCCAGACATAGAGCGTCGGGAAAAATCCGGCCGCGGACTGGATCACCAGCATCCAGAAAACAATGGCAAGGGTATTTTCGGTGCGGGTCAGGGACTTCATCATGGTGACGGAAATGCCGAATCCGACGGCCGCGGCGAGCGCAATCAGCTGGCCCGGATTGATCTCGCCGGTCGCCGGCCGGACAATGATGATGACGCCGGCCACTCCGAGCACGATCGCCGAAATTTTCCACACCGTCATGCGCTCGCCGAGAAAGCTCGCGGCAAGAATGGCGGTCCAGATCGGCATGGTGAATTCGATCGCCACCACCTGACCGAGCGGAATCAGGGTGAGCGCGAAGAACCAGCCGAGCTGTGCGCCATAGTGAATGAGATTGCGTCCGACATGTTGCAGCGGCCGCGACGTCTTCATGACCGCGAAACCGCCGTTGATGCGGATCAACGGGTACAGCATGAAGAAGGCGATGACCGAGCGCAGCTCCATGATCTGGAACACATTCAGTTCGCGCGTCGTCTCGCGACCCGCCACCACCAGGATCAGCAACAGGGCGAGCCAGCCGGCCATCCATAGTGCGGCCCTAGGTTTGGAAGGTGTTCGGTCCATCGCAGGGAATAGCCGGGGCATGCCGCGCGGGCGCGGGGAAAGGTCGGGGAAAGCGGCCGGTATCGGCGACCCCTTTCGGATTTGCAACGGGCAAATATGCCGATGCAGTGATGCGCCGCATCGAATTTCGATGTGGGAGCGGCGGCCCGATCGGTGCTAAAGGATCGGTTCTCGTCTTTGGAGAACCTGCTGATGCGCACTCTGCAACCGGCCGAATGGTCAAAGCCGCGCGGCTTTTCGCACGGCGTCGAGGTCGATGGTCCGGGCCGATGGATCGTCCTTGCGGGCCAGACCGGAGGCGACGAGAAGGGCGAATATCAACCGGACATGGCCGGTCAGGTCGGGGTGGCCCTGCGACGGATCATCAAGCTGCTCGCCGAGGCCGGGGCGGGCCCCGAGCACATCGTCCGGCTGACCTGGTACCTGACGAGCCGCAGTGAATACGAAGCCGCAGGCGCCGGCATCGGCGCGGCCTGGCGCGAGACGCTGGGACGAAATTTCCCGCCCTCGACGCTGCTTTACATCGGCGGTCTGGTCGATATCCGCGCGAAGGTCGAGATCGAGGTTACCGCGTTCGTGCCGGCGGCGTAGGCCGGCCAGGCAAGCGGTGCTGCGCATCGATTTTGGCGCAGCACCGGATTCGCGGGAAGAAATCGCGTCAAGAAACGGATGAGGCCGCCGTTCCGATTCAGCCGGAACGGAAGCGGCTTTACGAGCGCGTCAAGGTAATAGAGGCGCCCCTGAACTGGCTCTCGGGCCTGATCACGACGGACTGCTTGTTGCCGCGCGTCGTCAGCGAAATGTTGGCCGTGAAACCGGCAGCGGTGGCGACGACCTGGAAATTGCCGTTGCTGGCACGTCCGGAAAGGTTGCCGTTGATGCCCCGGCTGCTTTCGCTCCAGTTCCCGGAGAGCGATCCCCGCTCAGCGATGACATTGGTCTTGAAATCGAATTTGTAGCTGTCGCTGGCACAGACGAGGGTCTGATTGAGGCCAGATCCATTGCCGCTGACGGCATAGGAGGCGCGGCACCGGATTCGCTCGGTCGACCCGTCGTCGAGGGTGACGGTGCCAGCGCCCGACCAGTAGCCCGCAAGACCCGCGAATGGCGCGGATTGCGCATAACTCGCCGAGCCCGACACGCTGGCCGCGAACACGGTCGCGAGGGCGAATATCAGGCGTCGTGTGTTCATCAGGCTGCCGGCCATTCGGCTTGCATTACTGCCGCGATGCTTCCCAGCGACCGCTGCACGGTATTCCCGCAGATGCCCCATTCCATTTCCCCGATCCGGCGTTACCATTGAGTTGGCCATTGGCATATGCACCTCGGATCGAGACCCGCACAAGGCCTTCCCGACCGATGGTGCCGGAAACGTCCGCGCCGGGTGCCGAAATCTTCCCATCGGTAACAGTCAGGGTTGAACTGGCTGATGGTTCACACGTGCCGGTTTTAGTGACAATCGTCACGTTCCAGAGCCCGTCATACGGCGTCTGCGCCATCGCGGGAGCCGCGGCAACGGTCGCGGCGGCAGCGAAAATGGAACGAAGCAAAACAGCACGAATGCGATTGTGGCGCATAAGAATCTGATCCCCGATTTGTGTGATGATGCGGCATATTCAGGGGAAATGTGTTCAAAATTTGCTGCGCCGCAGTATCCCAGATGGTTCCCTGCGAATTCAAACGGGTGGGGAAAAAATTGGTTCCCGGTCGGGAACGAAAATCCTGACGCAGGGAAGGTGGAGCGGTTTTAAAATACCGGCCGCCTGACGATCAATGCGAAAGGCTCGGCGCATTGGTCGCAAACTGCTCGTCCTGCGGCCTGGACGGCAGGGATTTGTGGATCCTGGCGTAGTCGATCACTTCGCCCAGAAGCTTCTGGCCGAGCGGCGCGAGCGCGCGTTCCCACAATTCCCGTGCGGTTTCGCCCTTCTTGACGAAACACCACTCCTGCGCGGCGATCGCGCCTGCATCCATCCGATCGGCAAGATGGTACACGGTGCCGCCGGCGATCGGATCGCGCTCCCGGATCGTCCATTCAACCGCGGCGATGCCACGGTGCCGTGGCAGCAGTGAGGGGTGATAGCCGATACCGCCAAGCCGGGCCGCGGCGAGGGCCTCCCTGCTGATGCGGGCGTGGCTGTGCGCCGTCACGATCAGGTCGGTGCCGTCGGCGATCTCCTGTGGTCCGACCAGTTTGGGATTCGCCTGCACGGTGACCTCGACACCGGCGGCACGTGCCGCCGCCGCGAGCCGGTCGTCGGCGTCGGCCACGACCACCTTGGCGATTTCGACGCCGTGTTGCCGCAGCATGTCAAAAGTCGTCACGCCGAAGTGGCGAGAGCCGACGAGGGTGATCCGCATGATGTTTGATCCGTCGTGAGCGAGGCCTGATCTGCCGTCGATAACACGTCGCGGCCGCCTGTCACGCCGCCCGCATCGGCGACAGCTGGTTATCAACAGGACGCGGCCCGGGACGAGCACGATGGCGTCGGCGGCAGCTACAAACGCTTTTCAGCCCAAATCGCCAGTTGGCAGATCCCTTAAGGTGCGAAACCCGCCAAAGCCGGCGAATGAAATTTCTGATACCGCGTCCGGTAGCTGATGACGTGCGCGAGCATGATGCATTGGGATATGTTCGAACGGATTCCGGATTTGGATATTGTCGGTCGCCCGGCCATTATGTCGAAGGTCGATCGGGGGCCGAAAATCCGGCTCGGGCCCGGCGCGACGAAGTGGCTACTGTTTGAGCATGATCTTTCGGAACTGATTTCCACTTTTCCGGATCATGCCTGGTGAAAATCGGAGATGGTCCAGATGCCGAAAAAGGGAATCACAGGCCACGACGAATGGGTGGTAACGGAAGCATTGGCGACGGCCCTTGTCGCGCTGGAGCAGCTTCCACCGAAACACCAGCCGCGAGCGCATATGGACGATATCAAGAAGCTCCTGGCGGCCGGTTGCCAGCCTGGGACGCTGACCCTGCATATAGCCCAGGCAAAGTGCAGGTTATTTCCGGACATCGATCCACTGACCATTTATCGCGAATACGGCCTCGAGGATGGACAAAGCTGAATGGATGGCAGCAGGGGCGGGATGCTCCTGCGATTACAACATTGTGAAGCGCGACTGTGCCATTCGCCTATGCGAATTGATTCAGGCTGCTCTGTGTGCCGCATGCGAGCCGCCACACAAATAAATGATCAGCGTCGTAAGTTGCGGTCGACCGATTGACAGCGCTGATCCAATGGCTAAGTGAGTTGTGGGTTTTCGGGGCCAAGCCATTGCGCGCACCAAGGCGCCGGGAAATCCTTAGTGCGAAGTCGCGAGCGCGACGTCGCGGCAGAGATTGCGAAAACCGGAAGAAGCAAGATTGAGTCGATCGTCGTTAACTATTTGAAAATCAATTCCGGTAAAGACGTCCCCGTGAATCGAAATGAAGAACGAGACAATGCCCGCTGAAGACGAGCGTCGAGAGCTAATCCCTGTAATAATTGCCGGCATTGTCGCGGTGATCGGCGTATTTTGCCTGTGGTCGGATCTCAGGGATGATTCGCTGGGGCGCGGGGATGGCATGATTACATCTGCGGTTGTGTCACGGGCCGGCGTCATTGTGACTCCATCCGAACCGCCGACCCATCTGGTGATGCCGCAGACCGCGCCGGTTCCCGAGCCGTCGACCGTCGGTCGCGTAACGCGCTAGCATCGGCTCACGCTTGCAATCGCGGCAGATTCGGCATCGTCCAGTATTTCAAGATGTTTCCGATTGTGACATCATTGAAAAATCACCGCCTTCTTGGCGGAATCGATCACGGAAGTTGCTCAATCGTAATTTGCAAAATTCGCCGTCCTCACCGACATTGCGCGCGTCGTTCGCCTGCTTGCCGATTCGGGGACTTGACATGGTGAGGTTCATCGAGATCGCGGCCTCGATGCTGATCGTTGCCTACACGGCGACGTATCTAGCGATGCGATATTTCTTCCCGCCGGAAGTGAGGCGTTGAAGCATCTCGCGCTCGCGGACACTGGCGGGCGGCTCAGACCGTTATCTTGACGAGCCCGGTGCTCTGCGTGGAAATTTCAGCTGCCTTGGCGGCCTGGGTCACCGCAAGCCGGTCGGCTGTGATGATATTTGCGGCTGCCTTGGCGGCCCGGTCTGCTGCTAGCTTTGCCTGTGCCGGCGCCCGGTTTTCCAGTTTGGTGTCCGGTGCGCCTGTAACGCGAGCAAAGGCGGCCAGGTTGGAAAGCCGGTAGATTCCCAGCCGAGTGAGCGAAGTGTGTTGGACGGATGGTTGGCTGCGAACCCGATCGCCGACCTGGCCGTAATCGATCCGGGGCCCCGATGGAGGAACCTCGATGCGTAGACTTTTTACCGTTCTCGCTTTCTTTTCAGCGCTTTGGTGCATCGGTGTATCGGCCGGCGTGGCCGGCCCGCACGGCTGTTACCGTAGCCATGGCTGCCATGGGCCTAAATGAACAGGCCTTTACTGTAAGGTGGATCAAACAGGCCGCGAGGCTTGAGGCCCAGAACACGGGGCTTCGACATCCGTTGCCTATTCGCGCGGTTATCAGCTATTTCGAAATCTACCCGGAAGTGATGCTTAGGCCTTCGGCTAAAGCATGATCCGGAAAAGTGGGCACCGGTTTTCCGAAAAGATCATGCTCAAACAAAAAGATAGAGCGAGATGGCGATTCAACGAAGAGCCATCTCGCTCTAGCAGAGGAATTCTTAGCTCCGCTGGCTCCACCACTCCCGCCCATCGCGGGCGCAAGGCCAAGGCCGCAGGCATGAGCACATAGTCCACTCGCGGGGGCACCTCCGCATAGATCAGGCGCGAGACGCCGTAAATAAGCGCGCCAGAATTACGCTGAGTTCAGCGGCAAGCTGTCTAACCTTTCAAACCGCGGCACCTTGCTCACACCAAAGGCTCAAGCTGGAGCCCAATCATCGCGAGTGTTGACGTGTGCTCGATCACTCCTCCCCGAATACATCACCCGCGCGCGGCAACGTCCCTCAGGGCAGCCTCGAGCAGAATTCGTCCCTTGCGATGCTCGGCATCGCCTCCCTCGAAGTCGATCCACCCCTCGTTGAAACCATCGATCATGCGGATGCGCGGTAGCGGATGTTTCATCCCCTGCGAACGAAATAGATCTTCCCAAGCGTTGCGTGGAACCGGGTGCATACGTACCGGATGTCCGAGGACAGCAGAGAAGCCGGCGGCAATGTCATTCGCCGAATAGCGACGTGGTCCCTCGAGTTCGACGACACGTATCCCGGTCCAGATATCACGCAGAATTTCCGCTGCCGTTCGCCCAATATCGGTCGCTGCAACCATTGGTATCGGGTGATCCAGTGGCTGCAGGAAACAAGGCACGACGCCAGCCTTTGCTGCTTCAACATCCCATGCTGCGTTCTCCATAAACCAGGCGGCACGGACGAAGGCGACTGGAATAGATAGCTTGCGCAGAGCCTCTTCGATCATCTGGGAATTGTTCAGAAGCGAGAACCTTTCCACATGAGCGCCAACTGTTGAGAGGAAGACAAGCTTGCCGGGCCGCGCCGCAGCAACTGCCGCCCGAATGGCTGAGATATTGACGCGGATGAGAGGAAAGCCCGGCTCCGGATCATAGTCGGGTGGCATCATGAGAAAGACGCCATCAATTCCCGAAAATGCCTTCGTCATCCCATCAACGTCATCGATCGATGCGATGGCGACCTCGCAGCCCTTTTCGGCCCAGGACTCGCCCTTGCGCATGTCGCGAACCACGGCACGCACCGGCAGGCCCGCTTCCAATAAGGCCCGGGCAACAGAGCCGCCGACCTTTCCGGTAATTCCCGTCACGGCATACATCGGTGTCCTCGTGGAATGGGCCTCGTAATCAGCGATCGTCAAAGTTCCAAGTCGCAAAGGCCAGGATGCTCGGCTGGGCGCGCGCCTAGTGGCCAGAAGAACTTCCGATCGGCCTCCTTGATCGGCAAATCGTTGATGCAGGCGAGTCGCCGCCGCATCAGTCCGTCGTTATCGAATTCCCAGTTTTCGTTGCCATAGGAACGGAACCAGGTCCCCGCATCGTCATGCCACTCGTAGGCGAAACGGACGGCGATCCGATTGTCGCCGAATGCCCAGAGCTCCTTGATCAGCCGGTAGTCGATCTCCCTGGTCCACTTGCGCGTCAGGAATGCAACGATCGCCTGCCGCCCGCGAACGAATTCGGTGCGATTTCTCCAAAAGCTGTCCAAGGAGTAAGCGAGAGAGACGCGAGCTGGATCGCGGCTGTTCCAGCCGTCCTCGGCGCCGCGAACCTTTTGGATAGCGGTCTCGCGGATGAAAGGCGGAAACGGCGGTCGTGCTTCGGACATGGGTTCTCTCCGTTCTGGTTTACTGGCGCCAAGGTCCGCAGCGGTCCGGTGGCGTCGTTGTCGTCCTCTGGCTTTTGTCGGTTACGTCAGCGGCCATCGTGATTGGCATTGTCGTGGCGCCGGAAAGTCCACCAGACGAACATGTGCAGTCTGGAAGATTGACCACGATTGGCTGCGAGGTGCTCCGCACCACCACCCAACGGAGCGGCTCCGAATTCGACAGGAGCAACGTCACTTTCATCCGGGTCTCCTTTTTGGTGTAGGGATACATCAGAGGACTGTTGTCGTTCCGCCAATAAATTATTAGTTAAACAGCACTGTGTGCGAGCGTTCGCGAGTTGATTTCATTCAAACGATCTAATGGCCTCGAACGGGCCGGCTGCCATGCAATCCGCTCTCCTGACGGCAGGCACGCTGGACTCTTAACGTCGCTAGACGACTGATTACAATTTAGTCGCGCAATGAAGTCAGCGATTTGTCCCGCCCGCTACGAGCGTATGGAGGGGTTCGCCGGACCGGCCCCTCGCTTGGGACAGAGCTACGCTGTTTGCTTCGAACCACTCCGGCTGCGTGATCTCGGCCGCATCCTGTTCTTCTTCGTCAACATCATCGCTGCCGCCGCCTTGCATCGCGCCAGAGAAAGATACCTCGTAGCTGCATGAATAGCGGCGGTCCCGCCGCCAGTTGCGGCCGGACGCCATTTTGCGTTAAAGTTTCCCACATACGGTACCGGTTTGGAGCCTAAACGAATACCTCGTGGCCTGTGTCGCCATTGATGCTGATCGGCTTGATAGGCTGATGTCTCCAGTTCAATAACGGCAGGGTCGAGAAAGGCCCCATGGCAAATTACGATCAGGCCTTGTTTGCAGGTACGATGGCTACGAGAGCTGCTGGAAACTCGGTACGGTTCGGCCCATTTATCTTCCGATTACCCGAACGCGTACTCGAGGCTCGGGGAAAACGCATTCCGCTTGGGGGGCGCGCTACCGCGATTTTGGCCACTTTGCTTGCAGCACAGGGCGAGCTTGTGAGTCACCAAACGCTACAGGAAGCTGTGTGGCCGGATACGGCGGTGGAGGAAAGCGCGCTGCGTGTACATCTGTCAAAGCTTCGGCGCGCTTTGGCTTCAGAAGACCCCGAAACTGATTACCTCGTAAATGAGGCTGGCCGCGGCTACCGCTTCGCTCTTGCGGTCGATGTGACGAAAGCACCGGACGCTTTTCCTTTTCAACGGACGAGCCTCCCCGCTCGTGTCGGATCGATTCACGGCAGGTCGAAAATCATTGACGAACTGAGAACCGAGTTACTTGATCGCCGTTTTGTCACGATAGCCGGACCAGCAGGCATTGGAAAAACGACGGTAGCTGTCGCCGTTGCCGCTCGTTTCCAAGCCGACGGTCTGGGCATCTGCTTTGTTGACTTCGCATCGGTTACGGCCCCCCAGCTGGTCCTGAGCACAATGGCGGTCGCTGCCGGGGTAGCGGTCGGCCGCGACGACCCTGTACCGGATATTCTGGCGACTCTGGTAAACGGCGACTTTGTTCTGGTGTTTGACAATTGCGAGCATCTGTTGGAACCGATCGCAGTATTGGCCGAGCGTCTGTTGAGAGGGGCACCGCAGCTGCATCTACTCGTGACGAGTCAAGAACCGCTTAGAGCCGAAGGCGAGTGGGTGCACCGAATTTCCTCTCTCCCAACGCCGCCTGCTTCGAAAGCCCTCGCGCCCACTGACGCTCTCGATTTTGCATCCGTCAGCCTCTTTGTTGAGCGAGCCATGGCGGCGCGCAGCGACTTTGCACTGACCCCGGGCAATCTCGGCGACGTCTGCGACATTTGCCGCCGTCTCGATGGAATTCCGCTGGCGATAGAGCTCACCGCGGCACGCACAGATGCAATGGATACATCATCTCTGGCGCTTGGGCTCGACGATCGCTTCGCGCTCCTGACCGTCGGGCGCCGGACGGCGCTTACTCGGCACCAGACGATGCGAGCTGCGCTCGACTGGAGCTACGAACTGCTCACACCAATGGAACAGGCCTTCCTCAGAATGCTGGCGGTATTTAGATCAAGCTTCGACCTTGCAGGAGCCGTAGCGCTGGCGTCCCATCGGTCCAACGTCCAGTTCGCGGCCCTTGAAATGGTGACGAAGCTTTGCGCCAAGTCACTCGTTTCAACCGAGACAATCGGTGCCGCCATGAGATACAGGCTGCTCGATACCATGAGGCATTACGCTTTTGAGAAACTCAAGCAGTGCGAGGAGGTACAAGCCGTACGGCGTTGCCACGCCACCTACTGTCGAGAGCTTTTTTCCGAGCCACGGGACCGTGCTAACGCAACATTGGAATTCCTTTCGGAACGTCGCCGATACATCGACGACCTGCGCACCGCCATTGACTGGGCGTTCTCAGAAACCGGGGACGCGGCGCTCGGTGTCGAGCTTGTTGTTTCCGCGGCTACACTTTGGTTTCACTTCTCGCTGACCGAAGAGTTTTTCAGATTGGCCGAGCAAGCACTTCGCGCTTTGCCTGCAGCTGGGCTTGCCGGCTCGCTTGAGGAGGCCGAGCTGTTATGCGTATACGGTCACGCGAGTCTCCACGCGACCGTTTGGCCTACGACAGCGTCAGCTGCTGCCTTCACCCGCGCACTTCAGATCGCCGTGGAGCTGGACAACAGACGGCTCCAGCTCAGGGCAATGTGGGGCCTTTGGATGCATGAGATCGCTGACGGTTCCTATACCGAGAGTGTCAACGTTGCGGAGCGGTTTAACAACATTGCACTGAGCAGTGGGACGCATGACAAAGACGTGCAAAACGCACGGCGTATGCTGGTATTGTCTCATCATCTTGTTGGAAATCAGGAAAAAGCGCTGCAATTTCTCGGCGATCACAACTCCCCGAATACCCACCTCGACATCTCCAGTCACACCATCATTTTGCCAGGGGACAATGTGATGTCGGTGCTGTCCGCCAAGATGCGGATATTATGGCTCCGCGGTTTTCCAGATCGGGCACTCTCCCTGGCACGGGAATTAGCCGAAGCGGCCATCGCGAGTGGCCACGACCTGATAATCTGCGCCAATCTTTCGTTCGGCACTATTCCCGTCGCTCTCTGGTGCGGTGACTTCGATCTGGCGCGAGAGCAGTTGAGCTTGCTCTGTCAGCGCAGTCAACAGCGTGGACTTCGGCATTGGGCCGTCTGGGCGAGCGGCTTTGAGTCTGTTCTAGAGCCGCAGCGGAGCCTGCCAAACGATGCAAGGACGTTTCAGCTCGATATATATGCAACTGTTGGAAGCAGTGTGGCCGTGGAAAGGCTCATACGACATGGTCGGCCGGAACACAGAAGTTGGTGCCGGCCAGAGCTGCTGCGGCTTTCCGCACTCCGCGAGGAGGCGCCCGGTAGCGACAACCGACGCGCCCGGCTGCTAACCGCTTTCACGCTCGCGCAGAAACAAGGGCTGCTTGCGTGGCAGCTGAGGGCGGCCATGAGCCTGGCAATTCATGATACGCGTGCGGGCAAAGGCGATGACGGCCCAGAGTTGCTTGCCCAAACAGTTGCCCAATTCACCGAGGGCTCCTCGACCCGCGACTTGGTCGCCGCAACCGATTTTATCAACGGCACCAGGGACCGTTCGCTTGCCGACGTATGACCTCCTGCCAGGCTCCCTTCGCATCTCTTCACAATGCTTAACTCCTATCGACCACTAATAGGGGTTACCTTGATGGCGCGGCCGCGATCTTACTCTCGAAGAGATTGAGCTGCTGACGCTATCAGGATTGTCGGACAAAAAAGCAGGGATCTGCATCGGAGGCGGCTATGCGGAGCAAGATTCAAAGATCGATAGATGGTCCCGGAGGCGCGACCGATGCGTTCGCTGCCGGCAACCAACAGTTACGTTCGGTCGGTGACCCAAATGTCACCAAACCCTTGCCGGACCGATTGCTCTACGAACCAGGCAACCCGGCCGGAGCAGCCTTACCAACGTCAATCAACTGACGCGAGGGGACATGCGAATGCCGACGTGGGTCTTGAGATCACTTGGCGCGCTGGACGATCGGATGCTCGAATTACGCGCAGGAGGCGACGACCATCTTCTCGGCGCGCAATCGAACCTGGCGCATATGACGCGCATAACAAGCTTGGGCGAGTTGGCGGCCTCCATCGCCCATGAAGTGAACCAGCCGCTCGCCGCCGCGATCGCCAACGCCGAGGCCTGTCTGCGCTGGCTCGACCGTGAGACTCCTGATCTGGCCGCCGCGCGCCGCTCAGCGGAATGGGTCATAAACGACGGCAACCGGGCGACCGAGGTGATCCGACGGGTCCGGGCGCTCGCAACCAAAACTGACATCGAGAAGGGGCCTCTCGACATCAACGACGTCGTCAGGGAGGTCGTCGCGCTGGTGCAGCGTGAGGTAACCAGCCAACAGGTATCGTTGCGAATGGAGCTGGCGCCTACTTTACCCGTGACCTTCGGCGATCGGGTCCAACTCCAGCAGGTGATGATCAACTTGATGATGAATGGCGTTGAAGCCATGAAATTGATCACAGATCGGCCACGCGAACTGGTAATCCGATCCCAGTTGGACGAGATCGAAAATGTGCTCACAAGTGTGACGGATTGTGGCGCCGGGATTTCCGCCGAGAATATGGACCGGCTGTTCACGCCATTCTTCACCACAAAATCCAGTGGCATGGGTATGGGGCTCTCGATCTCCCGTTCGATCATCGAAGCCCACGGTGGCCGGCTGTGGGCCACGGCAAACTTTCCCTCCGGTGCGATGTTTCAGTTCAGCCTACCGGTGAACACAGACAAAGCGTCATGAGATTGTCTTCGTTAGCCACCCACAGGCGCCTCGGATCCGAATAAACGTTGCAGCTGTGAATAAGCGTCCAAGACTGACCCCTTCACCGCTCGGTGGATCAACGGCTTCGCCAGCCGATCGGCGTCCGGACCCCACGGCGAATAACACGCAGTGTTTCGCGCATTGCCGAGCGCTAAACCGATCACACTAAACTTGAATTTTTGTTGGTATGCGACCAATCAACACCGGATTAAATTACGCGGGGGACACCGTTGGCGCGAATTCTCGTTTGTCTAGCTGGTTGCTTGGTACAGCGGCATCGCTGCCCGAATTCATGGGACGCTATAGCGGCGGAACCGGTCCGGTGAAGATCATCCTTGTTTGGGCCGGCGCGTGGATCCTTTCACCGAGGTAAAGGATTCCCGACCCCACCACGGACACCATTGCGGCGAGCAAAATTAACGCCAGCAAGTCGACGTGCTTCTGGCCGTATCCATCCTTGATGTGAAGACGCATGGTCTTTCCTCCTCTGCGAGAAGTAAGAACCAATGCGCCGTCGAGAGCAGCGGTTCCACGGACAAACATTAAATCGCGCGTACCGCAGTGCAGCACGGAGGCGTTCGTTGATGGCCCTGACCGGGGAGCGCCTCTGAAACCAACCGCCAGCATCGGCGCCGCCGATTGCTTCCGTCCTCGTCAGCGGCCTTCCTGGAGTCGGGGAGGGTTATCTGGCGCGCCTGGTGCCGGGGCTTCGGTGCCGCGCCGATCGTCCCCCGGCGTTGGACAGCTTCACCGGGACATGCGGAGAGTTGCTGACGACGCGAGGACTTCCATCGGGATAGATGCGGCTTTTGAGTATTTCCAGCAGAAGAAGGAATTTCACCGCAGGCATGAGCGCATCCTGCGTTCGGCCTAGAAGAAGCCGGGGCTCAAGTCCAAGCCGAAGGATGCGACGAGCAGGGGCACCGTCAAACCAGCAGCGCAAAACATCAAGACGGTTCTGAACGTCCCGACGTCAACGGCTGTTCTGGAAGCAATGGAAACGATTCTCGCGATGGCGGTCATTTGCAGCCTCCGGTTTGCCTTTGTTTAGCTGGCCCCGCGCGTGGCGGCGTATGAGCCAGCTCACATGCGGCGGCAAAATGATCCGAAACAGATTCGAGAGAGCAAGCGGCCGGCCTCTCGCCCCGCGCCGTCGGTTCCCTGCTCAGATCCATCCGTGCCGATGCCGCGCCAGATCGGCCAGATATTTCTCGCAGGACTGTTCGTAAACCAGGTTGATGATGAGTGACCACATGATCGAACCCCGTCGTTGATAGGTCCTCTGATAGGCGGGTTTGGTTTCAGGATGCCTTCGCTACCCGGCAAAATGGTTTCATCGGTTCGCCAAAATGGCTTCGTCGAGCCGACCGGTGGCGACAAGGCGACGTTCGCGCCTATCGGCCAAGGCCGGCAATCGATCTCCAGGCAAAGTGCAAGTGCGGAAAGTCGAAAATTGCAGAATTGCCCGATCTTATTTGGTGAATACGGAGAGACTCAGAACCGTCGACCCATCACAATACCCAGGGAAGGAGGCTACCTTAATTTTGTACGTCGGAGGGTTGCCTGGGCGTGGAGCGTGTCCGGATGAATTATCGTCGTGTAATAGATGAAATTGCTGTCAGTAAGCAGAACCAGGCACGACAAGACGCCGACGATGACGCCCGCATGTTTCCTG